>WTHH01000429.1 GCA_011523195.1 Verrucomicrobiales bacterium | reverse complement strand
AGGCGACTCCATATATTGAGAACAACACAAACAGGTTGCGAAACGAGAAGCTGTACTCATTTATCAGTAGAATAGTCATGGTGGATTACAACAAAGAGATGTTCAACAGCATTGAGAGTAATCAACCTCATCTATTCAAGCAGCACGTGGAGGCCGGGGCAGAGATCAACTCCCGCAACAGCGACAACAGGACAGCCCTCCATGTGAGCATCTTCAAGCGGAGTGATGAGATTTCCAAAGAAATCCTTTCCAAGTTGGAGCCCGAACTCGGTGCCAAGGGTAAATACGAGGGGACACCGCTGCACATGGCGGCATTCATGGATGATTTGTATTCAGCGGAGAAAATCATCGAAATACTAAAGGCCGGTGAAGGCATCTCCGTGATCGATCAAAAGGACATGAACGGCAATACAGCTTTTCATCTCGCGTGCATGTACGGTCGACTGGAAATAGCCCATCTTATTTTAAAAAAACAATTGCACCCAAATCGTGGACCCACCCTGAGTTGGACTCAATTGGGAAAACCAGTATTGGTGAATCTGAGGAAGGGGAGGAGGAAGAGGCTGTTGAACCGCCTGAAGCAGTCAGAAAACTCCTTAACGCCAGGACCAATACAGCATCAACGCCTCTTCACATCTCCGCAGTGAATTGCAGGAATCTGGTCACCGAATACCTTTTGAAAATTGGCGCCGACCCACAGGCAAAAGACGAGGAGGATACTCCACCCCAACTGTATATTCTGGGTAACATCGAAAGCTACTTCAAGGTTCCGGCTTATGTAAGGTGCGCAAACTGCAACGAAAGCCTGAAGCTCGATGGTGAAGAGCAAAGATCGGGAATGTACTTTTGTCCCTACTGCGAACAGGAGGTGGATCACTTGAAGGGGCAAAACGAGGAAAGCGCCTGGTTCAGTGATGCGGTCGGTAAGTAAAAGCAAAACAATCTCTACAAGGACGAAACTAAGGAACCGGTCGAGGAGGAGAAAAGCGAAACGGAAGAACCGCCCTCAAGTGATAAAGAGCCGGCTGGCGAACCGGCTGAACCGGTCGTCGAGAGCAAACAAAGGGAAGTCGTCATCAACTGCGAAAAGTGCAGTACCCCGCTGCAGCTTGAACAGAATGAGATCGAGGCAGGGGAGTACTATTGCCCCTACTGCATGCAGGTCTCAAAACTCCCGTGATGTCGTTGTTAGGTGTGTCGGTAACGCTGCCAGATTAGTATGAAGGCCGGGGCGAATTCCTCGGGAGCATTGGCGATCCAGTCGTTGATTTTTTCCGGTGAAAACCAGCCGCCATCGGAGAGTTCCTCAGGGTCGAGTTGGAATGGCCCCTCGTGCTCAAGCCAGTAAACCCAGCAGAATTCCTGGCCGGTTTCCTCGCAGGCATCTAGCTTGAACAGGCGATCCGGCACGGCTTCCAGCTCGAGCCCGAGTTCCTCACGCGGCTCACGCAGGGCGCAGGCATCGTAGCTTTCACCGGAGTCGACATGGCCGCTTGCGGACGAGTCCCACGTCCCGGGGAAGCAGTCTTTTTTCATCGACCGCTTTTGGAGGAACAACTCGCCGGCGGCGTTGAAGACGAGCAGATGAATCGCCCGGTGTCTCAGGCCAAGTCGGTGCACTTCGCTTCGTGGCTGTTGGTCGATCACCCGGTCCTCGGCATCGACGACATCAAATATTTCTTCAGTCATGCGATTCGGTCTGAGTGAGGAGTCGTGTCATATCAGCGAACTGATCGAGGGAAACTTTCTCTCCGCGAATCTGTTCGTCGAGGCCCAGAGACTCGAACGCGGCCGCGACCTCATCCTTCGGCCAGTCGTGTTTGAGTAGCTTCATCAATTTCTTACGGCGCTCGGAGAAACCGCGCTTGATGATCCGCTTGAACGCACCACATTGCGCCGGAGGCAGCAGCGGTTCGTCGCGCCTTAGCAGCTCGATGCAGCCGGAGTCGACGTTTGGCTCCGGGAAAAACGACCCTCGCGGAATCTCGAACCACTCACCAACCCGGTAATGCAGGCCGGTGAGCAGCGTCAGCACACCGTAGTCCTTCGAGCCAGGTCCGGCCATGAGACGGCGCACGACCTCAAGCTGCAATGTCACGACCATCGCTTGCGGTCGGTCGTCGCCCCAGGCCAGATCAATGATCAGCGGCGAGGCGATCGAGTACGGCAGGTTGGCTACCAGCTTGTGCTGCGACCAGTCGTGTTCGGTCTTGCGCACAACCCGCAGCGCGTCGGCGTGCTTGAGGATGAAATTCTCTCGATTCGCGAACCGCTGCTCCAGCAGTTCAACCAGCCGGCGGTCCTTCTCAAAGGCGGTCACGTGGCCGGCGGCCTGCAGCAGCGGATCGGTCAATGGCCCCAGCCCGGGTCCGACCTCGAGAATCTTGTCGGTGGGATCGAGCCTGGCCAAGGCGACGATCTTTCGCACTTGATGCTGGTCGTGCAGGAAGTTTTGGCCAAGCGATCGGGTCAACTGAATGTCCTCCTCGCGAAGAATGTTCCGAATCTCCGAGAGCTTCATGCGTAGGCGTCCTCCAGCGCTTGGCCAAGCGCACGGGTAAAGCGGGCGATGTGCGTTTTGCCGACCGTCAGCGGCGGAGTGATCGATAGGATGTTTGCCGGCTCGCCCTCGGGCAGCAGGATGAAGCCCTCCGCAAGCAGCCGCTTGGTCACCGTCAAGGCGATTGCTTCGGCCGGTTTGCCCTCGTCGAACAACTCGAGCGCGAGCATGAGGCCGAGACCGCGTGGACGGCATCGCGCTTGGCCAAGCCGCTTGGCCAAGCGGCGCAACTCCGTGAGAAAATGCTCCCCCATCTCCGCGCAGCGAGTCACCAGTTTTTTTGCCTCCAACTCACGTAGCGAAGCCAGTGCCATCGCGCAGCCGACCGGGTGACCAAGAAACGTGCTGGTATGAATCGCCTCACCCTCGGACTCCGGCCACGCGCGATCCATCACGTCGGCACGGCCGACGCAGGCTGAAAGCGGGAACCCGCCGGTGAGCGCCTTGCCGAGGCAGATCACATCCGGCACGACCCCAAAATGCTCCGAAGCAAACCAACGCCCCGTGCGGCCGAACCCGGTGTACACCTCGTCGCAAATGAGCAGCGCACCGTGTTTGTTGCAGATTTTCCGGAGCAGCTTGAGGAAACCGGCTGGGGGGATGTTCGTGCCGCCACGGCCCTGAATCGGCTCGACTAGGATGGCGCCAATCTTTTGTCGACGGCATTCGGAGTTGAGTTGTTTTTCCAGCTTGGCCAAGTCGGCCTTCGCTTCCGGGAACGGCACGAAGCTGGCGAACTCGCCAAGCTGCCGACGGAATGGCGAACGAAATTCACTGCGCCAGGTTGCATTGAGTGAGCCGTAGCCAAGGCCATGATACGCCCGCTCGAAAGCGATGATTTTTGTGCGGCCGGTGGCAAGGTGGGCGGTCTTGAGCGCGGCCTCAACCGCCTCGAAG
>WTHH01000453.1 GCA_011523195.1 Verrucomicrobiales bacterium | reverse complement strand
ATCAAAACCCGTTCACGAACCTCTTCCGGCAGCCAGTGACCGTTCACACAGTTGACCAGTTTTTCCCCCTTCAACGCTCGTGCCACCTCGGCGGCGGACTTGGTGCGAATCTCCATCATCGCTTCCCCCGAATAAAACGCAGTGTGCGGTGTCAGGATCAGGTTGACGTTTGTTTCGTTTGCCTCACGCCAAAGCTGAATCAACGGCTCATCCCCGGTTGCCGGTTCGATTGGGAGTACGTCAATGCCAGCAGCGCCGATTTTCCCGGCACGTAACGCCTCAGCCAACGCCGCCGTGTCGACCACTGCACCGCGCGAGGTGTTGACCAGTATCGAGTCCGGCTTCATTTGCGCCAGCGTGTCGGCGTTGATCAGCGCCTTGGTTTCCTCGGTCAACGGTGTGTGCAGCGAAACCACGTCGCTGGTTGAAAGCAATTCCTCCAGCGTAACCATCTCCACTCCGAACACCTTTTCCGTGCCGGGTCGCAGGTATGGGTCGTGGGCGATGACGCGCATCCGCATGGCTCTGGCCCGCTGCGCCGTCGCCTGCCCGATCCTGCCAAGGCCAACGATTCCCAGCGTCGCCCCCGCCAACCGCTTGACCGGCTCTACCGCCCGACAGTCCCACGGCTCGAGCGGTACCTTCAACCCCCGCTCGGCCTTCATGAAGCCACGGTTGCAGGCGATCATCATCCCGATCGCCTGATCCGCGACCTCGTCAACGCCGTAGTCCGGCACGTTGCAGACCGGGATGCCACGCTCGCCGGCCCGGCGAAAATCCACTGCATCGTACCCTACCCCACCGCGGGCGATCACACGGCATTTCTCGAGACGATCGATCAATTCGCCCGGCAGATTGACCTCGTGAAAAATGATGATGGCATCGGCATCCTCAATCCTCCCCTCAAGCTCGGCAATCGACCGCGCACGGAGACATTCCAGCGAAGCCAAGTCGCCGATGACCTTTTTCTCCGGCTCCACCTCCGGTCCGATATAATCGGTGATCACCACCTTGAACATGCCGGAAAACTACCGACCCAACCGCGCTTGGCCAAGCCCACGCGAACTTGCCTTGGGCCGGCCGCTCGCCCAACATCCACGCCGTGAACCGAAAGACTCGCACCCTGTGCACCCTGCTCGTCGCGGCTACCTGCGTGCTTGACCAAGCCCTTGGCCAGGCGGAAACCGTGGAGAAACTTGCCAACGAAATCCGCAACGCTTACTCGCTCGGCGACGCGGCCAAGGCGGTCAAACTCGCAACCGACGGCATTCAAAAACACCCTGACAACACGACGCTGCTCACGCTTCGCGGCCGAATTCACGAGGAAGAAAACCAGCCGGCCAAAGCCGAGGCCGACTACACGACCATCCTCAAGAAGGAACCTAACAACTCCGGGCTGTATCACCGGCGCGGCGTGGTTCGTTTTTTTCAACTAAAGTTTGACGACTCGCTTGCTGACTTCAACAAGTTCATCGAGATGGTGCCCGGTCAGGAACCGTACCACTGGCAGCGCGGCCTCGTTCACTACTACGCCGGCAAATACAAGGCCGGGCGCAAGCAGTTCGAGGTGCACCAGACTGTCAACACGCAGGACGTCGAGAACGCGGTCTGGCATTACCTCTGCGTAGCCAAGACCGACGGCGTCGCCGAGGCCGAGAAACATTTCATCAAGATCACCTCCGACCGGCGCGTGCCGTTGAAACAAATTCACGCGTTGTTTGCCGGCAAGGGAACCGAGCAGCAGGTGCTCGATGCGATCAAGGCCGGCGACCCCGCCCCCGGCGCACTCGCGCGGAACCAATTCTACGGGCACCTCTACCTTGGCCTCTATTTCGAGTCGCAGGGCAAGGAGGAAAAGGCGGCAAAGTACATCGCGCTGTCAGCCAAGGGCCACGAGTCGCACGGGTACATGGGCCAGGTGGCCCGCGTCCATCACAAGTGGCTCCAACAAAAAGCCAAGCGCCAGCCGACCCGGAAGGGGTCGAAGTAGCGCGCTTGGCCAAGCGCTTGGCCTACTTCGGAGGATCGACCGGGGCTTCGCCCAGCAGCTTGGCCAGGATTGGCTCCATCGCGGCGGCCCAGACGGCGTAGCCTTTTGCGTTGGGATGCGACCCGTCCGGAATCAGGTCGCCCCGCATGCGGCGGCCGTTGAGGAACGCTTGGCCAATGTCCGCATAATGCACCCACTCGCCATCGCCAATGTCCTCGATCAACCGGTTGACCTTCATGTTGATCTGCCTCGCCCCGTCGTTGTCGTCGCCACCGCGCGGGAAGATTCCCAGCACCAAGACTTTGGTTTCCGACAGCTTGGTTCTCAGCTTCCCGACGATCAAACGAATGTCACGGGCAGTGACCTCGGGAGGACTGCTCATGTGGTTGTTCGTGCCTATCATGAGTACGGCGATCTTCGGTGATATGCCGTCGATGTTGCCATTCTCCAACCGCCAGAGGACGTGCTCCGTGCGGTCGCCACTAATCGCGAGGTTTACCGCGTTGCGCTTGGCGTAGTAGTGATCCCAAGTTTTCTTCCCGTCGCGATCCCACCAATGCGTGATCGAATCTCCGATCATCAACATACCGACGTTGCCCTCCCGGACACGCTCGTTGAACGCATCATGCCGCTTGTACCACGGTTCCTTGTGCCAACGCGGCTCCGGCCGGGCGGTGATTTGGCGATCGCCATCGGTCATTCGCCAGAGCGGGATGCTTACGTTGTCGTACGTCACGGTGGTGGTGACTTTGTCCAATTGGGAGCAGGCAGGCAGGCCGACATAAAATGTACTGCTCATCGGGATCTCGACTGAGCCGAGTTGCTGCCACTGAACGCCATCAGGAGACATGTAGCCGGTGAAATGGTTGCGGAACCGGATCAGGCGCACCCAGTACGGCGTGCTCAGGCGGTTCTTTTTAATGATGTGCGCCTCGCCGAGATGCCGTGCGCCGTTTGTGGTGGTCTCGCCGCCGGTCTCGGTGCGCGTCACGAGCGCGCCGCTCCAGTGAGGAAGCAGCAACACCGAGGCGTGCCGAGAATCGGCGTCGAGCGACTCGCGCATCATCACGCCCGGCTTGGTCCATTGCGAACTCATCGGGCGCACAATTCGGGCCGTGATGGTTCCCTGCCCGGAATATTTCGCGTAGGCAAAATGAAACGAATCGCTCGTGCCGTTGATGTCTACCCCCTCGCCCTCGAGCATGAAGCGTTCGCCGTTGTACTCGGTGAATCCGCTGACCTGCACGTCGCCGATATCACGACTCCGCCACGGCCCGGGTAGTGCGGCGTTCGCGCCCAACTCAGCGGACGGCACGCTGGTGCCCACCTTGTTGCTGGCCTTGACCGTGTAAAAATACAGGCCACCGCGCTCGACCGACGTGTCGTGATACTCCGGCTTGGCCAGGCGATCGGCGATTTTTTGCGCTGCACCGCCCGGTTGTTCCGAACGAAAAACAGCATAACCACTC
>WTHH01000539.1 GCA_011523195.1 Verrucomicrobiales bacterium | reverse complement strand
CTGCCCTTGTCGCCATAGAACTTTTCCATCTCAGACTTTTGCTCGTCCTCGCGCAGGGCGGTGATCTTGGCCATGAGAATGTTCATTGCCGTAGCCCGGTTTTGATGCTGCGAACGCTGGTTTTGGCAGGCCACCACGAGGCCGGTCGGGATGTGCCGGATGCGCACCGCGGTCTCCACCTTGTTGACGTTCTGGCCACCCTTGCCGCCGGAGCGAAAGGTGCCGACCTCAAACTCGCTTGGCGGCAGTTCCTCCTGCTCACTCTCCTCGATCTCGGCGATGACATCGACGCTGGCAAAGCTGGTATGCCGCCGCTTGTTTGAGTCGAACGGCGAGATGCGCACGAGGCGGTGCACGCCGCGCTCGGCCTTGCAGTAGCCGTAGGCGTTTTCACCGGTGATCAGCAGCGTGGCGCTCTTGACTCCCGCGACTTCGCCCGGCAGCAGTTCGCTCACCTCCGCCTTCCAGCCGCGCTCCTCGGCCCAGCGCTGGTACATGCGCAGCATCATGCTGGCCCAGTCGCACGACTCCGTGCCGCCGGCACCGGCGTTGATCGAGAGGATGCAATTGTTGCGATCGTGCGGCCCGTCGAGCATCAGCTCCAGTTCCAGTTCCTCCAGTCCCTCGGCAAAGCCGGACAGGTCCTTTTCGATTTCCGTGCGGATATCCGTCCGGGTCGCCTCATCCTCGGCGGCTGCCATCTGGAGCATGGTCTCCATGTCGGACTGCTGCGACTCGGCCTTAAGGAGCGGCTCGATGCGGCGCTTGATCGCCGACGACTCGTCGACCAGTTTTTGGGCGTAATTGCGGTTGTCCCAGAAATTATCCTGCGACATCTCTCCCTCGATCTCAGTCAGGCGGTTTTGAGCCTTGGGAACATCCAAAAATTTCCGAAGATGCGCCACCCGATCAGCGGTCACCTTCAATTGTTCCTCAATCTCCTCAAACATAGGGCGGGCAATGTACGGTCGCAATGTGAGGTTTCAAGAACCAAGTTCCGCTTGGCCGCGATCCGTTATCCCCAGATGCCCTGTTCACGGAGCTGCTTCTCGGCCTGCTCGGCCCAGCCGCGGTTGGCCGCCGGACTGGCCGGGCTGGGGTGCAGCACGCGCCCGATCTTCACCGGCGCTTGGCCAAGCACCTCCTCCGCCTTCTTTTCCGCGAACCCGCCGACGGCCACGAGCCATTCCGGCTGCACGATTTCCACCACCTTGGCCAAGTGCTCGTTGCACACAGCCTCCAGAAGCCGGGTCTCGGCTGCGGGCAGCTTGTCCGGCGTGCGGTTCCGGCCGGTCTCCTCCAGAAACGCCAACGGACAATAGTTCACCACGAAATTCCCGGCAAAAAACGCCTCCGGTTCGCCGAACTTATCCGAGAAAAAACCCCAGAGCCGGCGCCCGCTCACCTCGCTTCGAGGACACTGCAGGCCTTGGATCGGGCGCTTGGGATGCTCTTTGGCCGGCTTGCCGATCGGGGCGTCGATCCGCAGCCAGTCGCGCACCGCCGCCACTTCGCCAAACGGCACGCCCACCTGCGCCATGCCAAACGGGCCGGGATTCATTCCGAGAAACACCACCCGCTTTTTGCCACCGCCGTATCGGGTCAAAAACTGCTCGTGCGCCGGCCAGGCATAGTCGAGCGGGTTGTAAACAAACTCCACCGGCGGGGCGAAACTCAGTCGGTTCACCGCATCGCGAAGCTCAGCGGCGGCAGCGATCAATGGGGAGGCATCGGAATCCTGCGGCACGCCGCCCTTATAGGCGCGGTTCGCACCCTTTGCCAAGCACTTGGCCAAGCGGTTTTTGGGCTGCGGTGGCAAGCGGAGCGCGACACCTCTTTTTCGGTTAAACGGTTTGGAGGATTCCGGTGCCCGGTACGTTTATCGACCAGAGAAATAAAACCAAAAGCGCCGGCAGAGCGAAGCGGCGATGGCGCACTCCAAATGACCAAGCGCTTGGTGGCCAAGCCGCTAATCGATGTAGACGAATTCGTTGGTGTTGAGGAGGACTCGGCAGAAGCCATTGAGGGCGGCGGCCGGGTCTTCCGCTTGGCCAAGTAGATCGCCGAAGTGTTTGGCCTCCTCCGGGCTGGGCGGTCGGCTCAACGTATACCGGTAGGCCAGACGGATTTGCTCCGGCACGCTGCCGGCGGCCTCGCGCAGCACGCGCTTGGCCAAGGCGATGGCTTCCTCGTTCACGAAGTCACCGTTGAAAAGCGAGAGCGCCTGCAACGGCGTGACCGAGGTGCGGCGGCGCGGCCGCGACTCGTCGCACACGGTGGAGTCGAACGCCTGCATGAACGGCATGTTCAACGTGCGCTGCTGGTAGATATAAATACTGCGCTTGCGCCCCTCGTGACCAACCTGCGTGTCCCACTTGTTCTCGGAATATTTCACCGTCTCAGCGATGTCGCCGGGTAGCGGCGGAAAAATCGGCAACCCGTACAGCTCGTTGTTGAGCCGCCCACTGGCGGTGAGGACGCTGTCGCGGATGGCCTCGGCGTCGAGGCGCCGCTGTTCATAGCGCCACCAAAGATCGTTAAGCGGATCGGCCGCCGAGGCGGTTTCATTCACGACGAATGACGACTGCCGATAGGTGCTGGAGGTGACGATCAGCCTGTG
This sequence comes from Verrucomicrobiales bacterium, assembly GCA_011523195.1. GTDB lineage: Bacteria > Verrucomicrobiota > Verrucomicrobiia > Limisphaerales > UBA1096 > UBA1096. Next base: position 841 of record WTHH01000539.1, on the reverse strand, counting down.
CATCGCCTTGAGACTCCAGCGCTGGTTGACGAACTGCCCGGCCAGCCAGTCGAGCAGCTCGGGGTGCGTCGCGCCGCCACTGAGTTTTCCAAAATCACTCGGCGTCTTGACGATGCCGCGACCGAAGTGGCGGTACCACAGGCGGTTCATCATCACGCGCGCGGTAAGCGGGTTATCCGGGCTGGCAATCCACTTGGCCAGCGCCATGCGGCGGCTGCGCGTGGGCCAGCGCTTGAACGGGTCCAACCGGATCGCCGCCGGCTTGGTGTGGCCGGTGACGATGCTCGGGAAACCGGCCTTCACCACCTTGCCGTCGTTGTCGAACTCGCCGCGCAACTTGACCCTCGTCACCGGCACGCCCGGTTCGTACGGCGGCCCGAACGAGTGGCGCAACGACATCGCCTCGGGCTGGAGCCGCTTGAGGCTTTGTTTCACGAACCGGCCACGGTTCTCAAGGCTGTAAAAGAGATCGCGTTCGTTCTTAGTGAACAGGTCATTTGAATAGTCGTAGACCCTGTCGCGCAGCTTGCCGCCGGCACCATCCGGGGTGACGAATGTGGACAACATGGCCCCACCGCCGCCCACCGCAAACCCGTACACCTCGCCTTTGCTCTCGGCGGAAAAGATGACCACCATCGTTCCGGCATGATCATCGAGGAACTTGGCCAAGCCGCCCCGGGCGATGCTGCCGAGCAGGAAACTGTTGTCGAAGTAAACCGCGGGCGCCTGGCCAAGCCGGCTCATCTTCGGCTGACGCGCCGGCTCCGTCTGGCCAAGCGCGGTGCCGGTAACCTTGTCCACCCAGGCTGCGATGCGGCGGCCCTCGGCCGGGTTGGGGGTC
>WTHH01000413.1 GCA_011523195.1 Verrucomicrobiales bacterium | reverse complement strand
TTACAGACCTGCTCGGCGTAATCATCGAGCTTGGTTTGGTATTCGTCCTGATTGTAGTGGGGGAAAACCGTGCGCGTCAGCAGCCAGATGCCTTTCTCGAGATTTAGATTTTCACTGCCGCGGTTGCAGAACGAGATAAACTCGGCATCCGCACTGCTGCGATCCAGCTGGGTGATGAGCTCCCAGGAATGCTGGCGCACGAGCCGGTCGTTGCTGTGCAGTCCGGCGCGCAACCAAGGCCTGACTCCCGTGCCGCAGGTTATCAGAGTCTGGCGGACCGGCTCGAAAACTTCCGGATCGGGGTCGGACAACAATCGAACCAAGGCCGCCTTGTCCCGGTCGGAAAGAGAGGCCGGCTCCACTTGGGTTGCCAACTGAGCCTGCATAACTTGGTTACCCAGCCAGAAGAGCAGCCAGTTCGTGTGGGGGCAACCTCAATCTATTCACAATCGAGCCGGTTTTATTAACAGGCGTAAGACAAAAGCAGGTGTTTTTTTTGTTTCCGACCGAGATGTTTTGACCCTGCGCCGCGGTTGGTCTATCAATCCCCGTCCGCAAAGGCGTCAGTTGGCCAAGCGCTTGGCCAGGCGACACGGGTCGGGCGACGACACATGACGATTACCGGCATCATTCCCGCCCGATACGCCTCTTCGCGTTTCCCCGGAAAACTGCTCGAGCCGCTCGATGGACGGCCGATCCTGCAGCATGTCGTCGAGAAATGCCGCTTGGCCAAGCGCTTGGCTGACGTGATCGTGGCCACCGACGACCAGCGGATCGTTGATGCGTTGGCGGATATTTGCCGGGTCGAGATGACACGCGAAGATCACCCAAGCGGCACGGATCGTGTGGCGGAGGTTGTCCAGCGCTGCAATTTGGGCGCGGTCGTCAACGTTCAGGGGGATGAGCCGATGATCGATCCGGGCGTGATCGACGCCGTGGCCGGGCGGTTGGATGACAGCGAAATGTCCACCGCCGCAGTGCCGATTCGGCAGCCGGAGGAGTGGGGTGACCCCAACGCGGTGAAAGTCGTTGTCAATGCGTCCGGCCAAGCCCTATATTTCTCGCGGCGTACGATACCTTATTTGCGCGACGCCGCCGCAGCTCCAGGCAGTGAGCAGTTGGCGGCGTTTCCTTTTTTGAAGCACCTTGGCATTTACGGTTACCGTCGGGAGACGCTGTTGCGGCTGGTGGAGGAGTGCCCTGTTTCTCCGCTGGAGGAGGCGGAAAAACTGGAGCAGTTGCGGGCTCTCGACAACGGCATCCCGATCGCCGTTGCGGTGGTGGACCACGACAGCGTGGGCATCGACACCCCGGAGGATCTCGAGCAGGTGCGCAAACAATTTAAGACACAATCGTGAAACACATTTTTGTGACAGGCGGCGTGGTGAGTTCCCTTGGCAAGGGGCTGACCGCGGCCTCCATCGGCACCCTGCTGGAGCGTCGCGGCCTCAAGGTCACGCTGCAGAAGTTTGATCCCTACCTAAACGTCGATCCCGGCACGATGAGCCCGTTTCAGCACGGCGAGGTGTACGTGCTCGACGACGGGGCGGAGACCGACCTTGACCTCGGCCATTACGAGCGATTTACCAGCACCAAGCTGACGCGCTTCAACAACCTTACCAGTGGGCAGGTGTACCAGCGGGTGCTGGACAAGGAACGGCGCGGCGATTACCTCGGTAAAACGGTGCAGGTCATTCCCCATGTCACGGACGAAATCCAAAACCGGATCCGCGAGATTGGGGAAAAGAGCGACGCCGACGTGGTGATCACCGAGATCGGTGGAACGATCGGCGACATCGAGGGGCTGCCGTTCGTCGAGGCGATCCGGGAATTTGCGCTCAACGCAGGGCAGGGCAATGTGCTGTTCCTACACGTCACATTCATCCCGTACATCAAAGCCGCCGGTGAACTGAAAACAAAGCCGACCCAGCAGGGCGTGGCCAAGCTGCGTGAGATCGGCATCACGCCGGACGTGCTCGTCTGCCGCTGCGAGAAGCCGCTAAACAAGGAACTGCGGCAGAAGCTTTCGTTGTTCTGCAACGTCCAGTACGAGGCGGTGATCGAGGAGATCGACGTGGAGCATTCGATCTACGAGGTGCCGCTCATGCTGCAGCGCGAGGGTCTCGACGACCTGATCTGCCGCAAGCTGGCACTCGACACTACGCCGGCCGACATGACCGAGTGGCGGGAGATCATCCGCAAACTCATCGCGCCGCGACACCGAGTGCGCATCGGTGTGGTGGGCAAGTATGTCGAGCTGCAGGACGCCTACAAATCGGTCTATGAGGCAGTGATCCACGGCGGCGTGGCCAACGACTGCGGGGTGGATATCGAGCGCGTCGAGGCGGAAGACATCGAGAAAAACGGGGCGGCCAAGGTGCTCAAGGGTTACGGTGGCATCCTCGTGCCGGGCGGCTTTGGTGAGCGCGGCACGGAGGGCAAAATCCTTGCCGCCCAGTATGCTCGGGAAAACAACGTACCGTATTTTGGGCTGTGCCTTGGAATGCAGATTGCAACGATCGAGTTCGCCCGCAATGTCCTCAATCTGGAAGGCGCCCACTCTGTTGAGTTCGACGCCGACACCCCGCACCCGGTGATCGCCCTGCTCGATGAGCAACAAAATGTCACCGACAAAGGCGGCACGATGCGTCTTGGATCGCAGCCTTGCAAACTGACTCCCGACTCGCTGGCCGCGAAGCTGTACGGCTCGGAGGAAATTCACGAGCGACACCGCCACCGGTACGAGTTCAACAACGCTTACCGCGAGCAGTTTGAGTCGGCAGGACTGGTCTTGAGCGGACAATCACCGGACGGCGGCCTCGTGGAAATTGTCGAGGTCCCCGACCATTCGTTTTATCTCGCGAGCCAGTTTCATCCCGAGTTCAAGAGCAAACCCAACGAGCCGCACCCCCTGTTTCAGGGCTTCATCGCTGCGGCGCACGCTTGCGATCACAACAAAAACGTGTAAGTTTACCGTCTTTTGGCTCACCCAACGCCGACCATAACTTATGGATAACCTTCCTCCAGTGATACTGGCCTCCGCGTCCCCACGACGTTCGCAGCTGCTTGCCTCCATGGATATCGAGTTTGAGGTCGTTCCCAGCCATGTTGAGGAACTGATCGATGGCTACGACTTTATCCCCGACCTCTGCGAGGCCAACGCCCGGATCAAGGCCGAGCCGATTGCTGACATGCATCCGGAGTGTCTTGTGATCGCTGCGGACACGATGGTCTATCTCGAGGACACCCTTTTCGGAAAACCGACCGATATCGACGATGCGCACCGGATGCTGACCCGTCTGCAGGGGCGTACCCATCAGGTGACCACCGGCGTGAGTCTGATCTATCACAACGAGAAGATCAGCAAATCGTTCTCCGTGATCACCAACGTCACTTTTCTCTCGCTTGATGCCGGGCAGATCAGTGAGTACCTCGCCAAGATCGACCCGCTTGACAAGGCCGGCGGCTATGCTATCCAGGAGCACAAGCAAATGATCGCCAAGCGCGTCTCCGGCTCGGTCTCCAACGTGGTCGGCCTTCCGGTCGAGCGGCTCAAGGAGGAACTCAACAATCTGTTCGGCGAGAAGCTCGAGGAAGAGTGGTAGCGCTTGGCCAAGCGTTTGAACATTCCCGTTGAATCTCGGTCAAAGTGCATTGCAGCAACCCTGTTTTGGGTTGCGGCTGGTTCGGGAGAGGCGTAGACCCTTGGCCGACTGACTGATTGTAATCGATGCTTCGTAACCAGCGCCAACTCCAGACCAACGTCAGCAAAGTGCTCGACGGGCTGTTTTTTGCCCTGAGCCTCTGGCTGGCCCACGGGCTGCGTGGCCTGCTGGATGTCGACTGGTTTGGTGCCGAGCCGGAGATCGCCTCGTTTTGGGGTGGTGCAAGCGGGCGGCCGTATGTGTGGATCAGTATCCTGCTTTTATTTGCCGCCCCGTTCGTGCTCGATACTCAGGGCTTTTACACCCGCTCCGCCTGGCCAAGCCGTGGACAAACCTTCTGGCCTCTGGTCAAGGCGGCGATGCTTGTCACGCTTGGTATCATTCTCGGCATCTTCATGCTCAAGATTCAGCTAACCCGCTCGGTTCTCTTTTTGTTTGCCGCCATCAGTGTGGTGACGGTTTTGACGAAAGAGGAGTTGTGGCAGTTGATCCGCCGCAGTCGGATGACCCGTGCCGATCTGCAAAAACGCCTCATCCTGCTTGGCACCGGGGAGGAGACTGGCGAGATGCTCAAGCGCATCGGGGGAGGACAGGACAACAGTTTCCGCGTGGTGCAGGAGTTTGACATCAACCGCGAGCCGATTGGCGACCTCGTAAAGCACCTGCACGAACACTCGGCCAACGTCGTTTTGATCAGCGCCGGCCACACGAAGTTTGACGTGATCGAGCAGGTCATCAACGCCTGCGAACTCGAGGGGGTCGAGGTCTGGCTGGCGGCCGACTTTTTTAACACGCAGATTGCCCGCACGGCGGTCGACGATTTTCATGGCGTGCCGCTGCTCGTTTTTCATACCACACCGACCGCCTCGCTTCAGGGCCTGGCCAAGCAGGGGATCGATTTCGTCGGCGCGTTTTTCATGCTGCTGCTCTTGAGCCCGGTGATGCTGATCTGTGCGCTGGCGGTGAGATTCACCTCACCCGGCCCGGTTTTGTTTCGGCAAAAACGCAGCGGCGTCAACGGTCAGCCGTTTACGATGTTCAAGTTTCGCTCGATGGGCACCAACGCCGAGCAGCGCAAGCATGAGCTGGCGGCGATGAACGAGATGAGCGGCCCGGTGTTCAAGGTGTCGGCCGATCCTCGGATCACGCCGGTTGGAAGGTTCCTCCGTCGCTACAGCCTCGACGAGTTGCCGCAGTTGTTCAACGTGCTCCAGGGCTCGATGAGCCTTGTCGGCCCCCGGCCGTTGCCGGTGGACGAGACCAAGCGCTTTGAGGATCTGTCCCACCGCCGCCGCCTGAGCGTCAAGCCGGGCCTCACCTGCCTGTGGCAGATCAGCGGCCGCAATGAGGTTAAGGAATTCTCCGACTGGGTGCGCCTTGACCTCGAGTACATCGACAACTGGTCGCTCTGGCTCGACATCAAGATACTCGTTCGAACCGTCCCGGTAGTTTTCATCGGCACCGGCGCGCGATAGCCGGCACCTTTACGCTTCCACCAGCGCGGCCCCTCTGTTAAAGCTATTGCCCGTTCAAGGAGTATGGAATTGTTACTCATCGGATTTGCTGCGGGATTCGCCCATGTGGTCACCGGGCCGGATCATCTGGCCGCGCTGGCACCGTTCGCCTCCCGCAACGGCAGCGCCGCGACGTGGCGGCTTGGCCTCCGGTGGGGACTGGGACATGCCGCCGGTGTGGCGGTGATTGGTCTGCTGCTTTGGCTACTTAAAGACACCGCCATGGTCGAGGGCTTTTCCGCCTGGTCGGAGCGTCTGGTCGGCGTGTTGCTGATCGCGGTTGGTGCGCTTGGCCTGCATGCCCGCTTGGGCGGCAAACTTCATTCGCACGAACACGCCCACTCAGGGGTCAGTCACTCGCACATCCATTCCCACTTTGGCCGTACGGATCACCGTCATTCGCATGCCGCGCTGGGCATCGGCCTGTTGCACGGCACGGCGGGGGGCACGCACCTCTGGGTGTTGCTGCCGACGCTGGCCATCGGCCACCTGGCCGGTGTGATGTTGTATCTGGCCGCCTATGCGCTGGCCACGGTGGCGGCGATGTCGTTGTTCACCGCCGGGCTGGGCGGCTTGGCCAACCGCTTGGCCAAGCGGAGCCCGCAGTGGGGCCACCGGTTTGGCTTGGCCTGCTGTACCCTCACAATTTTCATCGGTGGCTTTTGGCTGTTTGCCGGGTAGCGGACGGTTCGCGACTCCTCGAGCGGCATGTCCAAGTTGATCCATCAGGCCATCGACTCCCTGCTTAAGGGCACTTCCCGATCCTTTTATCTCACACTCAAGGCGCTGCCCTCGCCGGTGCGGCCCCAGATCGGACTGGGCTATTTGCTGGCGCGCATCTCGGACACGATCGCCGACTCCACCGGCGGCCCGACAGGCCAGCGGCTCGAGGCGCTCGAGCAATACAACGACCGGTTACAGGGCCGGAGCACTGCGATGCCCGACTTGTCCGTGCTCGCCCGGCTGCAACAGAACCCAGACGAGGCCAAGCTGCTGGAAAATGCCGCCGCACCGGTATCCTATCTCGAGCAGTTTTCCGCGACGGACCAGCAGCACATCCGGCGGGTGCTCGACATCATCATCGGCGGCCAAACGCTCGACCTGCAGCGGTTTGCCTACGCTAGCACCGGCACGATCATACCGCTCGCGAGGGAGGAGGAACTCGACGACTACACCTATCGCGTGGCCGGCTGTGTCGGTGAATTCTGGACGCACGTCTCGCTGGGGCATCTGTTCGAGGTGGACGCCGCCAAGGAGGCGCAGCTGTTCGAGAACGCCGTGCGCTTCGGCAAGGCGCTGCAGTTGATCAACATCTTGCGCGACCTGCCGGAGGATTTGCGCATGGGGCGCTGCTACCTGCCGACGGCGATCCTCTCCGAGCACGATATCACTCCGGAAAACCTGCTTGAGCCGGTGACGATGGAACGCTTCCGTCCGGTGTATGATTCGTACCTTGATAAGACGGTGGCGCACTTCGACGCTGCGGCGGCCTACATCGACATGTTGCCTTTCAGCCAGTTTCGCATGCGCGGCGCCTGCACGTTGCCGGTCATCATCGGCCTGAAAACAGTCACGCTGTTGCGTCAGCAAAACGTGCTCGATGCCGAATACCGGATCAAGGTTGGCCGCCCGGAGATCAAGCGGATGACCCGCCAGACGGCCCTCGCGCTGCCCTCGCGGCGGCGTACGCAAAAACTCATTTCGTCCTACCTCGATGCCTGAACGACGCCGTCTTATGCCACTGCTGCCCTGGGTATTGCTGGCCACCTTGGTCGCGGGCTGTTCCGATGCACCCCGGCCGGTGAAGGCACTCACGCCCGGTCTGCATGCGATCAATCAAAAGCCGTTGTTCATCAACAGCCTCGGGATGCAGTTCGTCCCGTTGCCGGGCGGGCGCGCCTGGGTTAGCATCTGGGAAACGCGCGTGAGCGACTACGCCGCGTTCGCCGCCGCCACAACCAACGGCTGGCACGCGGCCTGGTTTCAGGAGACCACCAATCACCCGGCGGTGGAGGTTCGCTGGGACGAGGCCGAGGCATTTTGCGCCTGGCTGAGCCAACGTGAACGTGCCTCCGGTTTGCTGGGCGCCAATGAAGGCTACCGCCTGCCGACCTCGGACGAGTGGACCTCGTCGCTTGGCCAAGCGGAGGACGGTGATTCCTCAACGATTCCCGGCAACTTCGGGCCTGCTCTCAAGAGCGATTCCTTCCCGCACACAAGCGAAGTCGGGACTTTTCAGTCGAACGCGCTTGGCCTGCACGATCTCCGCGGTAACGTCTGGGAGTGGTGCACCGCTTGGCCAAGCGAGGAGGGCGTAATCCGGATTCTTCGCGGCGGCGGCTGGCGGGATCACGCTCCCGAACTGCTCGCCTCGGGTCGGCAATTGCTCGTGGCCCCGCATGCCATCGCCGAGGACTACGGGTTTCGCTGCGTCCTCGTCCTCAAGCGGCAACCCCAGCCGGAATAGCCGGTTGCGGCCACGGGCCGAAAAATTATTCACAATTGGGGAATCTCGCTTGGGAGGGTTTGGTTTGTCCCGTACATTGGTTCACGGGAGGTAGCACCCCCTCCGCTTTTAGCATTTTGAAACTCGAAAACGACGCGTACTCACGGCACCCGGATCGGTTCGTCGATCGCCACATTGGCCCTCGGCAAAAGGACATTGAAACGATGTTGTCCGCGCTAGGTCACGACTCACTTGATGCCATGATCAGTGCCGGGGTGCCAAACAGCATTCGCACCCCCGAGCCGCCTGAGGTGCCGCCCGCCCAGAGCGAGACTGAGGCCCTCGAGTCGCTCCGCAACTTGGCCGGGCAGAATCAGGTTTGGCGCACGTACATCGGGCAGGGCTATTACAACTGCATCACCCCGCCGGTGATCCAGCGAAACCTCCTCGAGAACCCCGGTTGGTACACGCAGTACACGCCGTATCAGGCCGAGATTTCGCAGGGCCGGCTTGAGGCGCTGCTCAATTTCCAGACGATGGTCTGCGACTTGAGCGGCATGGAGATTGCCAACGCGTCGTTGCTCGACGAGGCCACAGCCGCGGCCGAGGCGGTCACTATGTGCCGCAACATCCAGTCGCGCAACAAGTCCGACGCCGTGTTCGTCTCGGAGGATTGCCATCCGCAAACGATCTCCGTGTTGCGCACTCGCGCCGAGGCGATCGGACTCGAGGTTGTCGTCGGCAGTCAGGCTGCGTTTGATTTCAGCACACCGGTGTTCGCCGTCGTGTTGCAATACCCGGCCACGGACGGAAGCCTGACCGATCCGGGTGACTTCATCGCGTGTGCCCATGAGAACGATGCGCTCGCCATCGTGGCGACTGACCTGCTTGCGTTGACGCTGCTCAAGCCGCCGGGCGAACTCGGTGCCGACGTGGCCATCGGCAGTGCGCAGCGGTTCGGTGTGCCGCCTGGTTTTGGCGGGCCGCATGCTGCCTTCATTGCCACACGGGACAAGCACAAGCGCCGGTTGCCGGGCCGCATCGTCGGCGTTTCGAAGGATACGGCGGGCCGCTCCGCGCTACGGTTGGCGTTGCAGACGCGCGAGCAGCACATCCGCCGCGACAAGGCGACGAGCAACATTTGCACGGCGCAGGCGCTGCTTGCGAACATTGCCTCGATGTACGCCGTGTACCACGGGCCGACCGGCCTGCGGGCAATCGGCGAACATGTGCACTCAATGACCAGTCGCCTGGCCGACGGGCTGCGGCAGCTCGGCCGAGCGCCGGAGACTGAACATTTTTACGACACTCTGACCGTGTCGCTTGGCCAAGCGGCGGACGCCGTGCTGGCCGAGGCGGCCAAGCGCCGGATCAATCTCCGCCAGCTTGGCCAGGGACGCGTTGGCATCTCGCTCGACGAGACGGTAAGCGAGGGCGACCTTGCGGATTTGCTCGCCTGTTTCAACGGCGGCCAGATGCCGGAGCTGGACGGGGCCAATCCGCCGACCGCCATCCCGGCCGACCTGCAGCGCACGTCCGCTTTTTTGCAGCATCCGATTTTCAATCGGCACCACTCGGAGACGGAGATGCTGCGTTACCTCAAGAAACTCGAGGCGCGCGACCTCTCCCTGACAGCGTCAATGATCCCGCTTGGTTCCTGCACGATGAAACTCAACGCCTCGGCGGAGATGTTCCCAATCAGTTGGCCCGGGTTTGCTGCACTGCACCCGTTTGTGCCGGGGGAACAGGCGGCCGGCTATCACCGGATGTGTGGCCAGCTAGAAGAGTGGCTGGCCAACATCACCGGGTTTGCCGCCGTGTCGCTCCAGCCCAATGCGGGGTCGCAGGGTGAGTTTGCCGGTCTGTTGGCCATCCGCCGCTATCACGAGAGCCGGGGGGAGGGGAACCGCAACGTCTGCCTGATCCCCATGTCGGCGCACGGCACCAATCCGGCCAGTGCAGTGATGGTTGGGATGAAAGTCGTGCCGGTGACCTGCGCGCAGTCCGCCGCCAACGGCGATGTCGATCTCGATGACCTCCGCGCCCGTGCCGAGGAACACAGCGAAAACCTCGCGGCGATCATGGTCACGTACCCCTCCACGCACGGCGTGTACGAGCGGGGCATCCGCGAGATTTGCGAGATCGTCCACGAACACGGCGGGCAGGTCTACATGGACGGCGCCAATCTCAACGCGCAGATCGGCCTGACCAGCCCCGGCTACATTGGCGCCGATGTTTGCCATCTCAATTTGCACAAGACGTTTTGCATCCCGCACGGCGGTGGCGGCCCGGGCATCGGGCCGATCGGTGTGGCCGGGCATCTCGTGCCGTTTTTGCCGGGCGATCCGCTGGCGGAAAACAGCGCTCCGGTGGCGGCGGCGGCATGGGGCAGTGCCGGCATCCTTCCCATCTCGTGGATGTACATCACGATGATGGGTACCGAGAATCTCACCCGCGCCACACAGGTGGCCATCCTCAACGCCAACTACATCGCACACCGGTTGGCCGATACGTTTCCAATTTTGTACCGGGGCAAAAACGGCCTCGTCGCCCACGAGTGCATCTTGGACCTGCGGCATTTTGAAAAGGTCACCGTGGAGGATGTGGCCAAGCGGCTGATGGACTACGGCTTCCACGCGCCCACCATTTCATGGCCGGTGGCCGGCACGATGATGGTCGAGCCGACGGAGAGTGAGCCGATTGAGGAATTGGACCGGTTTTGCGACGCGATGATCGCCATTCACGCCGAGATTGTTGCGATTGAATACGGGGAGGCCGATGCGGAAAACAACCTGCTGCGAAATGCGCCGCACACCTCGAGCGACCTCACGGGTGAATGGGATCGGCCGTACAGCCGCGAGCAGGCGGTGTTCCCGGTTGCGGGATTGCGCGATCAAAAATACTGGCCGCCAGTCAACCGTATTGACAACGTCCACGGCGACCGCAACCCGGTCTGCACCTGCGAAGGGATGGACGCTTATACCGATTAGGCCAAGTGATTTGGAGTGCTCCGGCAGAGCGCAGCGGCGACGGAGATTTCTTAAGTCTGTTGGTTGAAAAACCGTTCAACCGTTAAAAGCGGTGTCGCGCTTCGCTTACCACCGCACTCAAAAAAAAACCAAGCGCTGCTACGGCTGGACCATGCGGTAGAACCTTCGGGCGTCTGCTGGGTCGACTGTGTGCGGCTTGGCTGCATTCTCGATCGACTCCCAGTTTTTCAGGTCGTTGCTGGACTGCAGCACGCCTTCGCCCACCCATGAAATCGTCAGGCCGCCGTCGTTACTGCGCGCGAGGCTGAGGATGGGTTGGTCTCCCTTGCCAAGCCCCAGCACGGTGATCACGATGGTTTCCGGCTCGGACTTGTACTCGCCGGCCACTACGCGAAACTGAAATGTGTCCATGCCTTCAAAGCCGGCCTTGGGCCGGTAGGTCAGGTTCGGGGCGGTGCCGATGAGGCTGCCGTTCTTGGGCATCTCGACGAGGTGAAAGGAGAGGCCGAGGCTGTCCGGGTCGGTGCCGGCCAGGGTCAGTGGCAGGTGTTTTCCGTACTTCGTGGTCAACTCCTGCGGCAGGGCCACCGGGATGTCCATCACCGGGATGACGGTCAGCTCAGTCTCGGTGGAGACCGTGTTGTCGCCGTCGTTGACGGAGAGGGTGACCTTGGTTTTGCCGCCCATGTTCGCCCCGGGCGAGAGGGTGACCGTGCGGGTGAGGCCTGTCCCGGTGGAGGTGATGTTGTCGCTGGGCAACAACGCCGCGTTGGCTGCGTTGCCGGTGATCTTCAATTCCTCCGGCGCGGTGTCGATGTCCGTGAGGGTGACGGTGAAACTGACCATCTGGTCCTCGTTGATCTCGATCGGTTCGACGGCGGAGATGGTCGGCGGGTCGTTCACGGCGTTGACCGTCAGCTTGAAGGTCGTCGACACCTCTTCGATGCCGTCGTTCACCGTCACGGTGATGTCGGTTTCACCGTGGGCATTTTCTTTCGGTGTGATTTCGAGATAACGACGCAAACCGGTCTTGCGCACGGAGATCGCTTCGGGCGCGATCAAGTCTGCGTTGATGGCGGTCACCGTCCATTGCAACTTGGACTTGGAGGTTTCCTTGTCCTCTGCAATCAGTTCAATCTCCGCAACGGTTTCGTCTTCGTTGGAAACCACGTCAGCGATGGCCTCGATGGTTGGAGGGGTGTTGTACTGTTCGCCCTCGAAGCGCAGGTAGCGGTAGTTGCCGATCGTGCTGCCATCGTCCCAGATGCTGTCCCAGTAGCCGAAGTAGCCGAACCGGTGCTTGTCACCTTCTGGCAGTTCAAGGTTGGTGAGAAGCACGATCTCGGTGGTGCCTTCCAGTTGCTTGGTCTTGGTTCGGTGCGGGACGGCGGTGATGCGGGCGGTTACGTCCTCCAGCGCCGCCTTGTCTTCATCTGTCGGCGGAGAGACGGTCATCTTCATGATGGTAAACTTCGACGAGTCGAACTCGCCGAGATCGGACCAGGCCGAGCCGAGTTCCTCTTCCGCCGGTGAGCCGTCGAGGTTGTACAAACCGTCCAGGGTGAAATTGGCGTCCTCCTCATCTGCCAGAAATGAGACTGTGCAGACCTGAAACGCGTCAAAACTGTTGAGTTGAAACACGATCCCGACGCCGGTCTCATTGTTGAGCAGGCTGATCACGCCGCCCATTCCTTCCTCGGCAGCCGGCTGGAATTCGGCGCTTAGGGTGTAGTCGTTGTCGGCCGGGATCAGTTTTTCCGAGTACCACGCGGCACGCAGGGCCGGAAAGGTGATGTCGGCGGATTGGACCATCTCCAGGTGCCCGATTGGCCAGCGGCCGTTGCGGAGGGCGACCTTGAGATCGATCGTGGCATTGGCGTCATTGAGCTTGTTCTCAATCTTGGTCAGATTGTTCATGTTTTTGCCATCATTCACCGTCGTTGGTGCGGCGCTCAGGGTGGTTGCAGACGCCAACAGCATACCACCGATCAACCCGATTTTGTTTAATTCCATGGATAAACCCCAACTACTGCCGGAACGTGGCAGCGCCAGAAAAACTATTCACCTCCCGGCTTTTCGTCAAGTGGCCTTGGCCAAGCGCTTGGCCAAGCGCGGCGTTCAGCGGCCGAGAAACCGGCTAAAGCTGCCACCGAACAGCCCGTCGACATCCCGCTGGATCTCCGCCTCGCTTGGCTCCCAGCCGGTGGCGGCGAGGTTCAGGTATTTCTCCTTCAACACCCCGGCGATGATCTCGCGGGAGTGATCCCACTTGTAAATGATCTGGTCGAGCACGCGGGCATCGGAGTGCTGCGAGGTGAAGCTCATCCCGATGAGGTCGAGCCGCATCCGGGTCATCTCCTCGATTACGCTGGGGATGTTGGTAAACCACCAGCAACCGAATATGTGCAGGTTGCGGAATTTCCGGGCGATGACACACAACTCGTGCTGGCTCTCGCGCGACAGCACGGTGCAGAGGAACTTGTTGTCCGGGTGATCGGAGCAGAGATTCTCGAGACCAATCAAGCTGGGCTTGCCGATGCCGTCGCCGGCCAGTTGCATCGCCGCGTTCACCCCGCGCTTCACGCCGATCATCAGCGCAAACGCCAGCCCCCTCTCGCGGCAGAACGGCAGGATCGCGCCGTCGATCAATTTCGAACATTGCGTGTCTGCCGGGTACTCGAACGTCGGCGGCAGGGAGACCATCACGTAC
>WTHH01000244.1 GCA_011523195.1 Verrucomicrobiales bacterium | reverse complement strand
GCGCTTGGCCAAGCGCTGTCGGGAGGTCGCTGCCAACGCTGCCAACCTTGTCCTTCAGCTCGAGTACCATGCGCTCTGCGGTTTTTTTGCCGATGCCATTGATGCTGGACAGGCGTTTCACATCGCCGGTTCCCACCGCCAGTTTGAACGATGCCACGTCCATCCCGCTGAGGACGTTCAGCGCGAGCCGAGGCCCGATCCCGGTGACGTTTTGAATCATCTTGAAAAGGCCACGCTCGTCGTCTGTGGCGAAGCCGTACAGCGTTTGTGAATCCTCCCGGACGACCAGTTGAGTCTTGAGCGTCACCGCTTGGCCAAGCGCGGGGAGTTTCTCAAACGACGACAGCGGGATCAGGACCTCATAGCCGATGCCGTTGACCTCCACCACCACCTGTGTCGGCAGTGCGTCTGTGAGTGTTCCTTTTAAAAAAGTGATCATGCCGCGAGTAACTTCGCTTGGCGCAGAGTCCCACAGAGCACGGGGCCACGGCAAGGCTGACTGCGCACCGTGCCGGCAAAAGCTCCCGCCTTGCGTTTTCAGTCTACCACTCCTAGCCTGCCGCACCTGAAAATGGGTTACTCTCCAGGCCAAAAAAAGCCCTGCATCTGCATTGTTGTTGAGAATCTTCCGGTGCCGCTGGATCGCCGGGTATGGCAGGAATCGTGCGCCCTGCGGGACGCCGGCTACGAGGTCATCGTCATCTGCCCGCAAATGCAGGGCTACACTCAGCCGGAGGAAAAACTCGACGGCATCCAGATCTACCGGCACCCGCTCAGCGAGGAGGCCAATTCGGTCGGAGGGTTTTTTCGCGAATACACCTCGGCGCTCTGGGGAGAGTTCCGCCTACTTTGCAAGGCATGGCGGCGTCACCGTTTCGATATCATTCAACTCTGCAATCCACCAGACATCCTGTTCGCTGCGGCGGCACCATTCAAACTGGCCGGGGTTCGGCTGATCTACGACGTACACGACGCAACGCCCGAGATGTTCGAGGCCAAGTTCGGCAAGCGCGGCTTGCTTTACTGGGCTGTGCGGATCGCCGAGTGGTGGACTCATTTTTTTGCCGACACGGTAATCGCCACCAACCAGTCTGTTAGCAACATCGCCACCGGCCGTGGCGGCCAGGCTGCGGAGGATGTGTTCATCGTTCGCTCGGCTCCGAAGATTCCCACCGCAAAAATTGAACCCAACCCTGAGCTCAAAAAAGGCCGCACTCATCTCGTCGGTTACGTTGGCGTGATGGGCAGCGCGGACGGGATCCATCGCGTGATCGAGGCAGCCCATTATCTCGTGACCGAACTCGGTCGGGAAGACGTCCAGTTTTTGCTGATGGGATTCGGTCCGGAATACGAAAATCTCGTAAGGCTCCGCGACGAACTTGGCATGGGCGATTTCGTCGACCTGCCCGGGCGTGTCGAGGGCGCCGCCCTTTTTTCCGCGCTCAGCACGATGGATCTCGGCGTGTCCGGCGACCCGGTCAACTCGTACAATCACCATTGCACTATGAACAAAGTTCTTGAGTACATGGCAGTCGGGAAGCCGCAGGTCACGTTTGATCTGAAGGAAAGCCGCTACTCCGCCGGCGCAGCGGCGCACTACGTCAGCGAGGTCACCAGCCAAGCGCTTGGCCAAGCGATCGCAGATCTTCTCGACGATCCGGCCAGACGAGAGCAAATGGGCCAGCTTGGCCAGGCGCGGTTCCGCTCGGAGCTCAACTGGGAAAAATCGGTTGAGCAGCTCGAGGCCGCCTACGCCCATACGCTTGGCCAAGCGTGACGGCTTTTCGTGCGGAAAGTCGTTGTATTGTGAACAGGCTTCCCTAGACTGCGCGGCCCGCGGCGCTGAACTCCAGCGTCATTCTTTTTGCCAATGAAGAAGCCGACCCTGTTCATCGTGTTTCTGACCGTGTTCATCGACGTGGTCGGCTTTTCCATTATTTTCCCGCTCTTCCCCGCGATGCTCGATTACTATCTCGAGAAGGACGGGGTGGACAGTCTCATCGGCTCGCTCGTCGCCTGGCTGGAAAAGTTTGCCGGGGACGACGAAAACGCCGTGGTCACTCTTTTCGGCGGCATCCTCGGCTCGCTTTACGGTGTCCTGCAGTTTGTCTTCGCGCCAATCTGGGGTGCGTACTCAGACAAACACGGCCGGCGTCCCACGCTTGTCTTTACGCTCAGCGGGATTGTTTTTGCCAACTTCATCTGGATGTTTGCCGGCAGTTTTGCGCTGCTCATCTTCGGGCGGATGCTCGCCGGGATTATGGCTGGAAACATCTCCACCGCCTCAGCCGTGGCTGCCGACATTACCTCCGACAAAAACCGTGCGTCCGGCATGATTATCATCGGCGTCGCGCTTGGCCTCGGCTTCATCCTTGGACCGGCGATCGGCGGCTTTGCCCACAAGTGGCAGATGATCGACCCAGAAAATGCGGTGGGCGGGTTCAACCTCCACCCGTTCTCGGGGCCGGCCGCCATTGCACTGATTATCTCCGCGTTGAACTGGGTTCTTGTGGTATTCAAACTGTCCGAAAGTCTGCCGCCCGAAAAACGCGGCAAGGACACAACTAAGCGCGGCTTCAACCCGTTCGCCCAACTCAAGCGCATCGACCTGCCCGGCGTGGCCCGCACCAATCTGATTTACTTCGCCTACTGGACCGCTTTTTCGTCTGTCGAGTTTACCGTCACGTTTTATGCCATGGAGAAGCACGGCTTCGTGCCGATCGACATCGCGTGGATGTTTGTCTTCATTGGCGTAACGCTGATTCTGTTTCAGGGCGGTGTTGCCCGGCAGTTCATCAAGCGAATGGGCGAGCGGCGTACGGCGCTCACCGGTGTATTTTTCACACTGCCCGGCTTCATCATCATCGGCAACGCCGATGGCACCAGTGTCCTTTACGGTGGCCTGTTCCTGATGGCTGCCGGCAGCGGCATGGCCATGCCGTCGCTCAATTCGCTCGTCTCCCGCTACACGCCGGCCGATCGGCAGGGGCTTTCGCTCGGCGTGTTTCGCTCGCTTGGTTCGCTGAGCCGCGCCATCGGGCCGATCATTGGCGGTGTGCTGTACTGGAAGTTCGGCAGCACGGTTCCCTACTGGGTCGGGGCCGGATTTCTCGTTGTGCCGTTTTTCATGGCAATTGGCCTCCCGCCGGTTCCGGAGAATGGTGAACCGGAAGCGGCAGGCAGTGAGCAGTAAGCGCCGCGCTTGGCCAAGCGTGTGAATTAATCCGTTCCGGTTTTTTCTGGCAGCTCGATCGGGGCATCTCGTAGCACCTCTGTCACGGGCTCCACGTTAGGGAGTTCCTCGCCGCTAGTTTCGCCGAGTTGCAGCTTGTTAACCCGCTCGCCACTTGGCTTGATGGATCGTTCGTAGCTGCCAACGGCGGCGTTGAACGCCTTGCCGGCTGAGTCGATTCCCTTGCGAATCTTGTCGAAGTGACCCACGAACACCCCAAGCCGGCTGTACAATTCCTGCGCGGCCTCCGCGATGACCCGCGCGTTCTCGGAC
>WTHH01000331.1:2185-3522 GCA_011523195.1 Verrucomicrobiales bacterium | reverse complement strand
CTCGACTTGGCCAAGCCGGCGCTGGAGCAAGGCCAAGCGGTCGAAATCGAGCTGCCGATCATCAACACCGATCGCACGGTTGGCACCATTCTCAGCAACGAATTGGCCAAGGCTCACGGCGCGGAGTTGCTGCCGGAAGACACGGTGAAGATTAAGTTCAACGGTTCGGCCGGCCAAAGCCTCGGCGCGTTTTTGGCCAAGGGCGTAAGCATCGAGCTGGAAGGTGACGCGAACGATTACGTTGGTAAGGGATTGTCCGGCGGCAAGCTGACGATTTATCCACCCAAGGTTTCGACCTTTGCGCCGGAAGAAAACATCCTCGTTGGCAATGTCTGCCTGTACGGCGCCACCGGCGGTAAGGCGTTCTTCCGCGGCCGCGCGGCGGAGCGGTTCTGCGTGCGCAACAGCGGCGCGAGTGCGGTCATCGAAGGCGTGGGCGACCACGGCTGCGAATACATGACCGGCGGTCGCGCGGTGATTCTCGGCCCGACTGGACGCAACTTCGCCGCCGGCATGAGCGGTGGCGTGGCGTATATTTGGGATCCGGAAAATAATTTCCCGGCCAATTGCAACATGGAGATGGTGGAGCTCGAAAAGGTCGAGGACGCCGAAGACATCGCCGAGCTGCAGGGGCTAATTGAAGAACACGCCGAGCGCACTGGTTCAACCGTGGCCGCCGAGGTGTTGGATAACTGGAGCACCACGCTCGGGCAATTCGTGAAAGTGATGCCCACCGATTACAAGCGCGTGTTGCTCGAACGCAAACAAGCCGAGAAGGAGCTGGTCGCCTAGAGTCACCGGCGATCGAAAGGATTTTTCAAGATGGGTAAACCAACTGGATTTATGGAGTTTGAGCGCGAGGCGGTGCCGTATCGCGATCCACTTGAGCGCTTGAACGATTACGACGAGATCAACACCACACCCGAGGAGGGCCATCTGCAGACGCAGGGCGCGCGCTGCATGGATTGCGGCGTGCCGTTTTGCCAATCCGGCAACGGCTGCCCGATCGACAACCTCATCCCCGAGTGGAACCATCTCGTTTATCAAAAGCGCTGGAAAGAGGCAATCGATCGCCTGCACAAGACGAATAACTTTCCGGAGTTCACCGGTCGCGTGTGTCCTGCACCGTGCGAAGGCTCGTGCGTGCTCGGCATCACCAATCCGCCGGTCACCATCAAAAACATTGAGAACACCATCATCAACCGCGCCTTCGACGAAGGCTGGGTGAGCGCCGAGCCGCCCGCCGAGCGCACTGGCAAAAAGATCGCCATCGTCGGCTCTGGCCCGGCTGGTTTGGCGGCGGCCGATCAGCTCAACAAGGTGGGCCACTCGGTGAC
>WTHH01000331.1:0-2085 GCA_011523195.1 Verrucomicrobiales bacterium | reverse complement strand
GACCTCAAGGGCATTCATTTCGCGATGGATTTCCTGACGCGCAACACCAAGAGCCTGCTCGATTCCAATCTCGAGGACGGCGAATACCTCACGGCCAAGGACAAGCACGTGATCGTGATTGGCGGCGGCGACACCGGCGCGGACTGCATCGGCACCTCCCTGCGCCACGGCTGCACGGATGTCGTGAACTTCGAGCTGCTCGACCAGCCGCCCGCCGAGAGGGCTGATAACAATCCATGGCCGCAATGGCCGCGCATCTATCGCCTCGACTACTCGCACGAGGAGAACAAAGCCAAGAACGGCAACGACCCGCGCGCGTACCACATCCTCGCGAAGGAATTTGTCGACGACGGCAACGGCCACATCAAGGGCGTGAAGACTGTTGAGGTCGACTGGTCCAAGCCCGTCGAGGGCGGCGCGCCGTTCAGCGAAGTGGAAGGCTCTGAAAAGGAATGGCCGGCCGATCTCATCCTCCTCGCCACCGGCTTCGTCGGCCCCGAGTTGGAGGTCGGCGAAATGCTCGGGCTCGAGACGCAAAACCCGCGCGGCAACTGGCAGACTTTTATTGGCGAGCACGGTGAATTTACCACCAACGTGGAAGGTGTGTTTGTCGCCGGCGACTGTCGTCGTGGCCAATCCCTCGTCGTCTGGGCCATCAACGAAGGCCGCGGCGCCGCCCGCGCCATCGATCAGTACCTGATGGGCAGCAGCCTGCTGCCCGCCCCGGGGGTCACGCAGGGCAGTGCGCTCGCCGGCGCCTGAGCATTGGCCGGATGCTCCGTTCCATGCTAGTTTGAACCCCAAACCCGCACGTCATGGAAATTGCAAAACAACTGGCGGTGTTTCTGGATAACCGCCCGGGCGCCCTCGCGCGCGTGTGTGAAGCCTTTTCCGAAAAAGGCATCAACATTCATGCCCTCACCACCAGCGACACGGTGGACCACAGCGTTGTGCGCATGGTCGTGGATGACCCGCAGTCGGCCATTTGGTTGCTCGAGGAAAATGGTGGCATGGTAGTAGAGGATGAAGTGTTGCTCATCGACAACGCCAACAAACCCGGCGCGCTGGCAGAACTCGCGCGTGCCCTTGGCAAGGCCGGCGTGAACATCGAGTACCTCTACTGTGCCACCGCACCCAAATCGCGTAAAGGCCTGCTGGTCCTGCGGGTGGACGACGCTCCCAAAGCTCTCGATACGTTGAAGGTTTTACCTCTCGATTAATGGAAACCGTCACCGCCCCAAAAACGCGCGTCCTGTGTGGTATGAGTGGTGGAGTGGATTCCTCCGCAACGGCAGCTTTGTTGTTGGATGAGGGTTATGAGGTGGTCGGGGTTACGCTCAAACTCTGGCCGCAGGACTGCGTTTCCCGCGCCGAAGATAAATGCTGCGGCCCGCAGGCGGTCATGGATGCTCGCTCCGTTTGCCACAATCTCGGCATCCGCTATTACCTCATCGACGAGGCGGAAGATTTTCAAAAGCACGTTATCCAGTATTTTGCCGACGAATACAAAGCTGGCCGTACGCCTAACCCTTGTGTGATGTGCAATGAGCATCTCAAGTTTGGCAGACTCATCGAGCGGGCCGATCAACTCGGTGCTGATAAAATTGCCACCGGCCATTTTGCCCGCGTGGAGCAAAACTCCGAAACTGGCCGCTATCATCTTCTACGCGGCCGCGATGAGCGAAAGGATCAAACCTATTTCCTGTTCTCACTACGGCAGGACCAACTGTCGCGCGCCATGTTTCCGTTGGGCGAAAAGACCAAAGATGATACTCGCGACGTTGCCCGCCACTGCAACCTAAAAACCGCCGACAAGGAGGAGAGCATGGAAATCTGTTTCGTGCCCGACAACGACTACGGCGGTTTCCTGCAAAAAGCTGGCCTCGCTGAAAAGCATCAGGGCGAAATCGTCGACCTTAACGGTCGCGTGCTTGGCCATCACGACGGCATCGAGGTTTACACCATCGGCCAACGAAGAGGGCTTGGTATTTGCGCGCCGAACCGGCGTTATGTTCCCGAACTCAACGCCGATGAAGACCGTGTTGTCGCCGGCCCCGTTGGAAATCTTGAGCAGGACACCGTCCG
>WTHH01000496.1 GCA_011523195.1 Verrucomicrobiales bacterium | reverse complement strand
CCATTATCTCAATGAAATTGAGGGTTTGGAGAATCCCACCAGTGAAAACGTGGCTCTTTGGATATGGGAACGTCTAAAGCCCAGCCTGCCGCTCCTGACAGCCGTTGAGGTTGCAGAAACCTGCACCGCGCGGTGCGTATATCGGGGCTGCCAAGCATGATTTGGATCAACGAATTCCGAAAACCGTTGCTCTGATTTGCGGGTTAAATTACAATTCCCCCCCCAAAAAAGGGATTTCACATTTTTTGCAGAATGAGTGATACGGATAAACCGGCACCCAGCAAGGGTTTAGAGGGTGTGGTCGCGGCGACCACAAAATTGAGTGACGTTCGCGGGCTGGACGGCGAACTGATCTATTGCGGATACAACATCAATGAGTTGGCCGGCAAGGCTACCTACGAGGAGGTCGTCCACCTGCTACACCGCGGCAAGTTACCCAACGAAGAGGAACTGGCCACCCTGAAGGCTGAATTGGCCGCAGCCCGAAAGCTTCCGGACGGCGTTGTCGATTTGATAAAGCAACTCCCCAAAGACGCCTCGCCGATGCGTGCCATCCGCACTGTTGTCTCCGCGCTCGCCTGTTACGAGCCACCTGAAGCTCAGGATTCGATCGAGGATCAGGCCGCTCGAGCCATCAAACTCATTGCACAGGTGCCGGTCATCACCGCCTACTTCCATCTTGCCCGACAAGGCAAGCCGCTTCCAGAGTCCGACCCTACCCTTGGCGAAGCCGCCAACTTCCTCTATCTCGTCGACGGCGAAAAACCGAGTGAGGCCAAGGAGAAGACGATCGACATGTGCTACATCCTGCACGCCGACCACGGCATGAACGCCTCCACGTTTTCCGCCCGGGTCACCATCGCCACCCTGAGCGGGATGTACTCGGCGATCACCTCCGCCATCGGCACGCTCAAGGGGCCACTTCACGGCGGGGCCAACGAGGGTGTGATCAAGATGCTTCAGGAAATTGGCAGCGTCGACAAGGTCGATGCCTTCGTCGAGGACTGCCTGAAGAACAAGGTTAAAATCATGGGTATCGGCCACCGGGTATACAAGGTGCTCGATCCTCGTGCGCCGCACCTCAAGGCCATGGCTGAGAAACTGAGCGGTGAACTCGGCGAAACGAAGTGGCTGGACATGAGCGAGCGCATTCGCGACCTCATGGTTTCCAAAAAGAACCTGCACCCGAATGTCGATTTTTACTCCGCCACTGTCTACTACTCGCTGGGTATTCCGACCGACCTGTTTACGCCGCTGTTCGCCATCGCCCGCACCTCGGGTTGGACGGCGCACGTGCTGGAGCAATTGGCCGACAACCGCCTCATCCGTCCGAAGAGTCTTTACGATGGGCCGGACGACTTGAAATACGTCCCGGTCGAAGCTCGCTAAGCCAAGCGCTTGGCCAAGCCACTCTCGAAACGCGCAATTCGTTGCGCGTTTTTTTGCTATATTAAAGCCCACTACCGATCCGGGGACCGATGGTGTGGCCGGTGTCGACGATTAGTATGTGGCCGGTCACTTTTTGGCAGGTTATCATCGAGAGAATTCCGTCTGCGATATCGTCCGGTGTGCTGACGGCGTCCAACAGTCCCTCCCCTGCTTTCTTCGCTCGCACGGCTTCGTAGTTTTCGCCGAGGCCATTCTGGAGCCACTCGCCCTCAATGAATCCGGGGGCGACGGCGTTGACTCGAATCTTCGGGCCAAGCGTCCGCGCCAGCGAGAGCGTGAGATTGATGACAGCCGCCTTGGAGGCGCAGTACGGGATCGAGCTGCCCACCCCGGTCATACCGGCCACGCTAGCGGTGTTGACGATTACACCGAAATCACTCGCCTCAAGCGCCGCCCGTGCAGCCCGCGCGCATTGGAACGGCCCCTTCAAATTCACACTGAGGATATCATCCCAGTCCTCATCTTTCACATCGTCGAGGTTTTGAAAATCGATGAAGCGAGTCGTCCCGGCGTTGTTGACGAGAATGTCCAGTTGCCCAAGTGCATCGATGGTCTCCACGACTATCCGCCGGCAATCCGCATCGGCCGCCACGTCGCCCTGCACCACCGCCGCGCGAACGCCATTTGCTTGGCACTGCTCTGCCACCTGCTTGGCCCGGTCCGCCGTGCGACTGCAGTTGATCGCGACATGGCAACCGCGCTTGGCCAATTGCAACGCCGTTGCCGCACCGACGCCCCGGCTTCCTCCCGTGATGAGGGCCACTTTTCCGTTCAAGTCCATGGCCGGAATCTTCGCTGACGGCGGCACGGCTGCCAACCCATTCCGCTTGGCCTAGCGCTTGGCTTGCCCTGCTGCAGTGTGACATTTATTTTGTCCGTGGCCGTGTCCCAGCCCTCTAAATTTCAGTTTATATTCGTCGTATCCGCCATGCTGCTGGCGGCTTGGCTTCCGTCCGTCGACCAGAGTTGGGCTGACGAGGCCAAGCCGTTCGGCTTGGCCAAGCGGGAGATTTGGGAAAACACGAGACTCATTGGAACCCCGGAACCGCCGCCGCCGTTTCGCGCCACGCCGGCGTACACCAATCAGGTTTGGCGCTCGCCAATGTTCATCGCCGCAGAACCCCAGTCATCGAGACTCTTCTCCCTGCTCCATCACGGCGGCGGCAAGCCAACTCAACTGATTGCGTTCGAGGATCACCCCGAGGCCAAGGAACGCGAGGTGCTGCTCGAGTTGCCGGGACGAAATGTTTACTCGTTTTGCTTTGACCCGAACTACACCGAGAACGGACATCTTTACCTTTTCAGCAACCTGAATTTGGAGGCGTTTGACGGCCAAAAAGCCAACCGCATTTCGCGCGTCACACTGCCTCGGGGCTCGTCGGAAATCGACCTCGCCTCAGAGCACTCAATCATCGAATGGCGCTCCGGAGGGCATGACGGCGGAGGGATCGCCTTCGGATTGGATGGCATGCTCTACATCTCGACCGGCGACGGCACAAGCGACTCCGACAACTGGGTTTCCGGCCAAACACTGGACGACCTACTCGGCGGCGTGCTGCGGATCGACATCAGCGAAACGAGCGAGGACGAACCCTATCGCATCCCTGCTGACAACCCGTTCATCAATCTCCCCGACGCGCGGGGCGAGCTGTATGCCTACGGCCTGCGCAACCCATGGCGGCTGGCCGTGGATGCGTTGACCGGTCACGTCTGGGTGGGCAACAACGGGCAGGATTTGTGGGAGACAGTCCACCTCGTGCGCGCAGGGGAAAACTACGGGTGGAGCGTCTACGAGGGCAGCCATCCGTTTTACCAAAACCGCAGAATGGGGCCGCATCCATTGACCCTGCCCACCGCCGAGCATCCCCACTCCGAGGCACGATCGATCACCGGAGGCGTCGTTTACTACGGACTAAAGTGGAGTGAGCTTCGCGGCCACTACATTTACGGCGACTACGGCACCGGCAAAATCTGGAGCATCAAACACGATGGCGAAAAGCAACTGGCTCTACAGGAAATCGCCGACACGCAGTTGGCCATCACCGGTTTCGCCACGACCCATTCCGGCGAACTG
>WTHH01000193.1 GCA_011523195.1 Verrucomicrobiales bacterium | reverse complement strand
GTGTAAATTCTCACGCAGTGGCGCGGAAGCGCAGAGATTATCCGATCCCATTCTCCGCGCCTCCGCGTCTCTGCGTGAGAACTAAAACGCCGCGTTTTTCGGCGTGCGGGGAAACGGAATCACGTCGCGCACGTTGGCCATGCCGGTGGCGTAGATGAGGGTGCGTTCGAAGCCGAGGCCGAAGCCGGCGTGGGGGACGGTGCCGTACTTGCGCAAATCGCGATACCACCAGTAATCGGCCTTGTCCAAGTCCATTTCATCAAGGCGCGCGTCGAGGACGTCGAGGCGTTCTTCGCGTTGGGAGCCGCCGATGATCTCGCCAATGCCGGGCGCCAGCACGTCCATCGCGGCAACCGTTTTGCCGTCGTCGTTCATGCGCATGTAGAAGGCCTTGATGTCTTTCGGGTAATTAATCACCACCACCGGCCGACCGATGTGTTCCTCCGTGAGCCAGCGTTCGTGTTCGCTCTGCAGATCCATGCCCCACTTCACGGGGAACTCAAACTTATGCCCGTCGGCCACCGCCTTATCAAGGTGCGCGATGGCGTCGGTGTAATCCATCCGCTCGAAGCTGGCCTCGACGAATTTCTCCAGTCGCTCGATACAGCCCTTGTCGACGCGTTGCTGGAAAAACGCCATGTCATCGCCGCGCTCATCGAGCAGCGTGCGGAAAATACTCTTCAAAAAATCCTCCGCCAAGTCGGCGTCATCGGACAAATCAGCGAACGCGATCTCCGGCTCGATCATCCAAAACTCCGCGAGATGCCGCGAGGTGTTGGAGTTTTCCGCGCGAAAGGTCGGCCCAAAGGTGTACACCTTGCTCAAGGCCAAACAGTAGCTCTCCACGTTCAACTGGCCGGACACGGTGAGGTTGGTTTCCTTTCCAAAAAAATCGTGCGCAAAATCAATCGCGCCCGCCTCCGTGCGCGGGAGGTTTTCCAAATCCAGCGTGCTCACGCGAAACATCTCGCCGGCCCCCTCACAATCGCTGCCGGTCACGATCGGCGTATGAACCCAGTAAAATCCGTTCTCGTGAAAGTAGCGGTGAACAGCGTTGGCCAAGCAATGTCGCACGCGCGCCATCGCCGAGAAGGCATTGGTGCGCACACGCAGATGCGCCTGCTCGCGGAGGTACTCGAACGTGTGCCGCTTGGCCGGCATGGGGTAGGTCTCCGGATCATCCACCATCCCCACCGGTTCGATGCGCTTGCCCAGCAGTTCAACACTCTGCCCCTTGCCCTCAGACGCCACCACCTCGCCCTCGGCGATCATCGAGCAACCGGTGGTGAGATGCTGCACTTCGCTGGCGTAATTATCCAACTCACCCGGGGCCACCACCTGCGCCGGCTCAAAACACGAGCCATCGTGCAACTGCACAAATGACAGCCCCGCCTTCGAGTCACGCCGCGTGCGCACCCAGCCCTGCAGCCGCACACGATCCCCCACCGCAACGCCATCCTGCGCCAACAGCTCCCTAACAGACACCAACCGAGACTCCTCGCTCATGCACCAGAAGATAAGCGAACAAAACGAGAGAGTCCAAATGGAAGTTTAGTTGGTGAGTTCACCTTAAACAAACTTGGCCTAGCGGGGTGGCTGGGGTGGAAAGGGTTGCCTGTGGCTGTATTCTTGCCACAATTCCGGCAAGGAGTGATCGTGTTTTCCAGGACTGCATTTTTTGTTTTTGCGTTGTTCGCCGGTGCGAGCCTTTGGGCCAAGCCGGGGGAGGTACAGTCGTTTTTGGAAAATCACTGTCTCGACTGCCACGACGGCGATACGCAAAAGGGAGATCTGAATCTGGAGTCGCTTGGCTTCGAGCTTGGCCAAGCGGAATCGTTCGAAAAGTGGGTGCTTGTTCACGATAAAGTGGAAGCCGGCGAGATGCCTCCAAAGAAAAAGCGGCGCCAGAAACCGAATGAAGTGGACGCGTTTCTCGATCTCCTCGCGGCAGCGCTTGGCCAAGCGGGCCGCGATCGTGTGGCCAAGGCCGGACGCGCCACGGTTCGGCGCCTGAACCGTTTCGAGTTTGAGAATTCCCTGCGCGAACGACTTCACGCCCCGTGGCTGCTTGTGGCCGACATGCTGCCGGAGGACGGCACGGCGCACCTGTTCAACAAGGTCGGCGAACGGCTCGATGTGTCGCACGTGCAGATCACGAAGTTTTATGAGGTCGCCGAGTACGCGCTGCGAGCTGCACTGAACACGGTCGCGCACAAGTCGAACACGCAGAAGTTTTATGCCCGCGAGGAGGGTCACATGAAAAGTGCGTTGCGCTGGAAGCCGAACATTCAGACCTCCGCCACGCGCGCGTCGATTCCGTTGCTCGGCACCACGCCCCAGCCGGAGATCATTCGCGGCAATCAGCCGATGACCGTCGGGCCGTCGAACCCCGATGTACGCGAGCAGGAGGCGGTGGGCTTCGTGTCCGGCACATACACGGCGACGACGAAGTACGACTTCACGCGGGTGCGCGTGCCGATCGATGGGCGGTACAAGATTCGCATGAAGACCTACACCTTTCTAGCAGGGCCGAACGGCGCGAGTGGGGGGAACGATCACGGCCTGACCGGCGGCCACAAGGCGTGGTGGCGGCCAAGCCGCACGGTGGCCTTCCCCGGCACGCGCAGCGAACCGATCACGCTTTACTCCGTGTCACGAAACGGCGACAGCCGCTGGCTCGCGGTTTATGACTCGTACCCGGAACCGAGCGTCTCCGAGTGCGAGGTCATCCTGAAGAAAAACGAGATCATTCGGCCGGACGCCACGCGGCTGATCCGCACCCGCCCGGGCTGGAGTGGCAACGCCAACGCCACCCGCGAAGGTGTGCCCGGGTTTGCGCTGAACTGGCTCGAACTGGAGGGACCGCTGCAGGACGAATGGCCGCCGGCGAGCTTCACCGCCGTGGCCGGGGACATGCCGTACAAGCTGGAGGGCGGCGTCAAGCTGGTGCCGGAGGATGCCGCACTCGACGCCCGCAAGCTGCTTCTCGACTTCATGAAGCGCATGTACCGCCGCCCGGTCGACGACGCGGAGGCTGAGGCGTACCTCGCGATTTTCGAGCGCAGCCAGGCGCTTGGCCGGGATTTCACCGACTCGATCATCGCCGCCTATGCAACGATTCTTTGTTCGTCCGATTTTCTGTATCTCGAAGCCGAGCCGGGCCCGCTTGGCCAAAGGCAGCTCGCCTCGCGGCTTTCGTTTTTTTTGTGGAACAGCCCGCCCGACGAGGCGGTCGCGCAGACCAAGCGCTTAGCCAAGCCGAAGCGACTGCGGCGGCAGGTCGACCGCATGCTCGACGATCCCCGGGCGGCGCGGTTTGTGGACTCGTTCCTCGACTACTGGCTCGACCTCCGCGACATCCTCGCCAACGCACCGGACGCAATCCTATACCCGGACTATTACCTCGACGATGAGCTGACCGAGGCGTCCGTTTTTGAAACGCGCGCATTTTTCACTGAGCTGATTGCGAAGGATCTGCCTGCGCGAAACGTCGTCGACTCCGACTTCATCTTCGCCAACGAGCGCCTGGCCAAGC
>WTHH01000372.1 GCA_011523195.1 Verrucomicrobiales bacterium | reverse complement strand
GATTCAACGTCATGACACGGCCGCGATATTTCTCGGGCCAATTGTCGCCATTATAAATGATCATGCCACTGTGCGCGTGGCCGCCGCCGGCCGCATCCGTGGCCGAGGTCATGCCCTTTCGCTTCAAGTCTCCCCAGTCCTCGTTGCCGGCGTCCCAGTGATAGTGATCCGCCGTCTGTGGCATCAGCTCGTAGAGGTGCTTTTCAAAATGATTGCCGTACATCCGCTTGTATCGCGCCCCGGGAACCCCATGCCAAAGATGCCCGATCACGGTGTTGATGAAAAACAATTGCCCGTGCTCGTCCCAGTCCTGCCCCCACGGATTGGTCGTGCCCTCGGCAACGACATCAAACGCCTTGGAGACAGGATGATAACGGAAGATGCCACAATTCATCTTCACCCGCTCCGCAGCAGGTGTGCCCGGCTTGCCGATGTGGGACGTGGCCAAGATTCCGTGCCGCCCATACAGCCAACCGTCCGGCCCCCAGCGCAGTCCGTTGACGACATTGTGCCGCACGCGGTCGCTGTCGAACCCGTCCAGCACAACCTCCGGTCCGCTGTCCGGCACGTCGTCGCGGTTACGATCCGGGATGAACAGGATGCTCGGAGCCGCCGCCACCCAGACACCACCGAAGCCCACCTCGATGCCGGCGATGTGCGAGCCCTTGTCCCAAAACACCTTTCGTTTATCGAGTACGCCATCGTTGTTTGTGTCCTCAAAAATCAGAATGCGATCCTTCATCCGCGTGTCGAAACGCAACTGGGAATTGGCGTAGGTGTAGCACTCAGCCACCCACAGCCGGCCCCGGCTGTCCCACGCCATCGCGATCGGCTGTTGCACCGCCGGCTCGGCCGCGCTCAATTGAACCGTGAAACCCTTTGGCAGGGTGATGCCCTTGAGCGCCTCGGCAGCACTCGTGAATGGCGATGTCAATTCCTGCGTGTTGAACAACTTTTGTTCCGCAGCCGGACTCATACAGGCCGTCGCAGCCAATGCCGGGATAATAAAAAATCTACGCATCGTGTGGAGGCCGGATGAAACGCCTCCCGCCCCCAGTCGTCAACCCGGAACTCAGCGCCTTGACATCCCGCCGAGAGCCACAACACTTCCCGCCTCATGGCGAACATCGAATTCGAAAACGTGACCGCATTGGCCAAGGCCAATGTTTACTTTGACGGCAAAGTCGTCAGCCACACCATCATTCTCGCTAACGAAAGCCGAAAAACACTCGGGTTGATTTATCCCGGTTCATTTCATTTCGGTACGGAACAGGCCGAGCGAATGGAGATCATCGCCGGCACCTGTTCGGTGAAAGTTCAAGGCGAAGAGGCAGCCACTCAATACACCGAAGGGCAACACTTCGACGTCCCCGAAAAAAGCGGATTCGACATCGAAATCAAGGAAGGCATCTGTGAATACATCTGCTCGTTTATCGACTGATCCTTAACGATCCTAATCCACCATCCAAACGAGATCTTTCCATGGCGGAGTGTCGTTCGGCTGGAGTTGGCCGGAGGTGGTGCGGCCGTTTTGGATGATATCGGTGATGCGCTTGGCCAAGCGATTGGCCAAGCCCGGATGCTGGGCGATGAGGTTGGTCGTTTCGCCCGGATCGACTGAGAGGTTGTACAACTCGCGCTTGGCCGCCCTGCGTCCGCCCTCCATGATCAACTTCCATTTCCCCTCGCGGATGGCATAGCGCCCCTGCATGCCATGGTGGATCATGGCCAGGCGCTGAGGCGCGTCCTGCCCGGTCAGAGCCCGATAAAAGCTGACGCTGTCTTCCCCAGCGTTGTCGGGGAGTTTTTTTCCTAGCATCTCGGCGAAGGTGGCCAGCAGGTCAGTCTGGCAGACCGGTTCTTCCCAGCGACTCCCGGCCTTCACCTTGGCCGGCCAACGGACAAGGAACGGCACGCGGTGGCCGCCCTCATAAATCGACCGCTTGCCCTCCCGAAAAATCCCGTTGCTATGGTGGCCAAACTTTTCGATGCGCTTGCGCCATGTGGTCTCGGGGCCATTATCGCTGGTGAATACGACGAGGGTGTTGTCGGCCAGCTTGTTTTCGTCGAGCCAGTCGAGCACCCGGCCCACGTGCCAGTCGGTCTCCATCATGAATTCGCCATACGCACCGGCATCGCCCTTCCCTCTAAATCGCTTCAGCGGGATGACCGGCTTGTGAGGCGAGGTGTGCGAGAGGTACAGCATGAACGGCTTGCCGTTCCGCGCCGCAGCCGCCTGCCCGTCAAGCCACTTGATCGCCTGCTCGGTAAACCGGTCGAGGCAGTCGATATCGACGAAGTCCGGGGCCACCTCGAGGTCGTTTGGTTTCACCAGCTTGGCCTGATACGGTGGCTTGATGCGGTAATCGTCAATCGCAATTTGATTCGGTTTTTTCGCGTGAACAGCATCGGCGGCACTTTTGCCATGCGGCCCTCGAACCACGCGAGCACCCCGTAATTCATCGAGGCAGGGATGCCCCAAAAATAATCAAACCCCTTGTCTAGCGGCATGTCGACTGTCGGCTTCGACCAATCACGGTCACCCTTGGTTCCCGGAAAATCCATCCCAAGGTGCCACTTGCCAACCATCGCCGTGGCGTAACCGTTGTCGCGCAAAAACGAGGCCAACGTCATCCGGCCATCCGCGATCAGACACTTGCCCTCCGCCCCCATCACGCCGCGCTTCATCGTCGTTCGCCAAGAATAACGCCCTGTCAACAGGCCGTAACGCGATGGCGTGCAGACCGTGTCCGGACTATGCCCGTCTGTGAAGGTCATCCCCTCCACCGCCAATCGATCGATGTTCGGCGTTTTAAACTTGGCCTGCGGATTCAGGCAGGACGCATCACCGTAACCCATGTCATCAACGTAAATGACGATGACATTCGGCTTGGCCGCGTATGCCGTTGCGGCACAAAACAGGCTGAAGAGCAGCAGTCGAAACAGGCTCATGCGGGCGATTTCAGCGAGGCCTCGATCAGTTTTTTCGATGCCTTCACACCGGGGACAGGCTTGAGCTTGTGCCCTTCCCACTCGATAGCGAGGATGCCGCGGTAACCGGCCTTGTCGATGATCTTCATCAAGCGTGTGTAGTCAAAGTCCGGCTGCTTCCCCTTGTCATCGAAGCTGTGCATCTTGCAGGAAATCGTCGCTGTGTATGGCATCATCGCCTCGGTTCCGTCGTAAACATTGTTCCGCAGCTTGCCGAAGTCCGGCATCAATTTGCAGGCCGGGTGGTTCAGTTTTTTGGCGACCTTGGCGAGGAATGCCCCGCGCTGGCTTAACTGGGATGCGCCCGGCTCAATGGCGATGACAACGCCCTTTTCCGCCGCGGCATCGGACAATGGCTTGAGCGCCTCAACACTCGCTGCCACTCCCGACGCCTCATCGCTGCCGGGAGCCCGGAGAAAGACACGAACAAATTCGCAGCCCAAAATCTGCGCACGCGAGAGCGACGGCAAAATCTGTTTCAGGCTCGCCTCACGCTTTTGCGGGTTGGCATCGAGCGCGCCGGTCATCAATAAAAACAGCTCGGTCTTGGCTT
>WTHH01000175.1 GCA_011523195.1 Verrucomicrobiales bacterium | reverse complement strand
GAGCAGCGTGGTTTTGCCGCTGCCGCTGCCGCCGATGAGCGCGACGATCTCCCCCTGAGCGCATTCAAAACTGACCCCGTCGACTGCCGGAGGGTCGGTCGCAGTGTAGCGTTTGGTTACGGATTGCAGGGTCAGGAGATTCATTGTTTGGGGACGCGCATTTGTTGATTCAGCCAGATCACTGGCAGGAGGCTGACGAGGATAATGCAAAGTGCCGGCACGGATGACTCGGGTATCTGCGACTGAAAAACAAGGTCATAGGTCTTGGTCGAGAGCGTTTCAAATTCGGCCGGCCGGAGGATCAGCGTCAGCGGCAGCTCTTTCATCGTGTCCACAAAAACGAACAGGCCGCCGGCGATGAGAGCGTTGCGCAGCAATGGCACGTTGACATGAAACAGCGATCGCGCCGGGGTGGCTCCCAGCGTTTGTGATGCCTGATTGAGCTGCGCGCAGTTCCGCTCCATGCCGGCGTCGATCGGCTGCCAGGCGACCGCGAGAAAGCGGATGACATAACACAGCACCAGCACCGTGAGTGAGCCGGTGAGAATCCAGCCGGTGGCTTGTGTCACCTGCCCGGCGACGAGCAGGACGCCCATCGCGATCACCGCGCCTGGAACGGCGTAGCCGAGGATAGCCAAACGGTTGGTTGCCCCGGCCGCTTGGCTGCCGAAGTATCGCGCGGTGAAGGCGAGGAACAGCGCGATCATCACTGTGGCCAAGCCGGTCGCCGTCGCGACCCCGATGCTGTTGAGTGTGAGCTTCAGGAAGGTCGCGTCGAGCACCTTGCCCCCAGTGAGGCTGGCCCAGTAGGCCAAGCGCGAGAGCGGCAGTGTGAACCCGATCATCAGCGGTACGAGGCAACACAGGAAGGCCAGGCCGGCCTTCGCTTGGCCAAGCGGATACCGCTGGAACGGCCGATCCGACGGGCTGGTTTTGTGAAACTTGGCCCCAAAGCGAAGCCACTTTTCCAGCAGCAACAAAAACAGGATCAACACCATCAGGCAGGCGGCCAGGCGCAGTGCGCCCGGCAGGTCGCCCATCGAGACCCAGGTGCGAAAGATGCCGGTCGTGAAGGTCGGGACGCCGAAGTGTTTTACCGCGCCGTAGTCGTTGAGCGTCTCCATGATCACCAACGCCAGACCGCCGATGATCGCCGGTCGGGCCAAGGGCAGGGCGACGCGCCAAAACACCGACTGCGGCTCGTGGCCAAGCGTCTGCGCCGCTTCGGCGAACCGGCTGCCCTGCCGCGAAAACGCCGCCCGAGCGACGAGGTACACGTACGGGTAAAGCACCGCCGCGAGCACGACAGTCGTGACCGGGTACACCATCATGTCGCTGAGCCACGTCATCGCCTCCGGGCTGATGTTGGTGCGCACCCAGATGAGCAGCGGGGTCAGCCGGTCGAGCAGGTCGAAGTAGGCAAAGGCGGCGATGTAGGTCGGGATGGCCAGCGGCAGGATGAGTGCCCACTCAAAAAACCGGCGCCCGGGAAATTCACAACACGCGACCAGCCACGCGGTCGAGACGCCAAGCAGCAGTGACAGTCCCGCCGTGCCCACCACGAGTATGGCTGAGCCCTTGAGGTAACGGCCGAGAACCGTGTCGCGAAGATGCTCCCAGTTTTCCGCCGGGCTGGTGATGTGCCAAAGCACCTCGGCCATCGGCAGAAACAGGAACAGGCCCAGCAACACGGCGGCCACCGTCCAGCCGTTGAGCCTGAAACGGAACTCCCGAGCCAGTCGGCGCAGTCGATACTGCGCGTTGAAGAGTGATGCAGCCAAGCCGGCGGGACGTTACTCCCAACCGGCGAGGTCGAACAGCTTTACGGCTTCGGCATTTTTCGCCCCGAGTACGGAGAGGTTCACGTCATCCGCTTTGAACGATCCCCAGCTCTTGAGCAGCTCGGACTTATTGTTCCCGATGATCACCGGGTACTCGTGGTTGACGTTTCCGAAAGTCTCCTGCGACTTGGCGCTGGTGAGGAACTCGAGAAAGCGAATCGCCTCCTTTTTATTTTTCGAGCCAACCGCCACGCCGCCGCCGCTGACGTTGACGTGCGCGCCACGACCGTCCTGGTTAGGAAAAAACACCCCGACCTTTGCGGCCACCTCGCGGTCGGCCGCCACGGAGGAGTTCGCAAGGATGCCAAGGTAGTACGTGTTCATGATGGCGACATCGGCAAGGCCGGCCGCCACGGCGCGCGCCTGGTCACGGTCGCTGCCGCGCGGGGAGCGGGCCATGTTTTTGCGAACCGCCTTGGCCCACGCGAGTGCCTTGTCCCTCCCGTTGGCGGCGATGATAGAGGCGAGCAGCGACTGGTTGTAAATGTTGCTGGACGAGCGCGCGACTACGCGGCCCTTCCACTCCGGCTTGGCCAAAGCCTCGTAGGTCGAGAGGGCGCCTGGCTTCACGCGATCCTTTGCATAGACTATCACCCGCGAGCGCACCGTCATGCCGTACCAGTGCCTCTCGGGGTCGCGCATCGAGGCGGGGACATTCTTTGCCAGCGCCTTGGACTTCACCGGCTGCAGCACGCCCGCAGCCTTAGCCCGGTGCAGGCGGCCGGCGTCGACCGTCAGCAACACGTCGGCCGGTGAGTTTTTGCCTTCGCTGGCGAGGCGCTGGATCAACTGGTCGGCACTACCCTTGACCACGTTTACCTTAATGCCGGTTTCCTCGGTGAACTGCTTGAACAGCACCGCGTCGGAATCGTAATGGCGATGCGAGTAGACAGTCAGCTCGGCAGCAGAAGCGGTGGCCCCGCTCAAAAGCCCGAGAGCTAGAAATGATTTAAGGAACTTTTTCATGACGAACCGCGTGAGCGGTTCGTCATAATGAGACACAATCTCAACTTTGTCAAGTCCCCTTTTTGATACTTCCCCTTGCCTCCCAGCCGAGGGCAGGTACGCTTGGCCAAGCGATCTAATGAAACGTGTATGGATAGCCTTGGCAGCGGTGGCCGTGATTGCGGTTGCGGCCTATGCCTTTACAGTCGGTGGGTCATCGAGTGATTCCGGCAGCGACACGGTTGACATCCCCAACGACCGGGTTGGCAGCGGCATCCGATAGCCACTCAGCGCTGCGGAATTGAAACGTCGCGGCAGGCCTGGGCAACGATCTCGAGTTGTTCGAGAAATTTCTCCCGATCGCCCTCCGGCAACTGCTCCAGCACGTGGCCCTGCAACTCGATCGCCTCGTCGCGGATCGCCTCGTACTTCTCTCTGGCTACGGCCAGCAAGTCCACCCGGTTGGCACGCCGATCCTTCTCGTGCGGCCGACGTTGCACCAGACCGTTGGCTTCCATCCGCTCGAGTAGAGAGGCGATGGTGTTGGGGTCGCTACTCATCGCATCGGCGAGCGCCTTTTGGGTGAGCCCATCCGGCTCAGCCTCAAGCAGCGTGCGGATAACGGTGAACTGGTCCGGCGTCAGCCCCATCCGCGCGATGCGCCGCCGGAACGCCTGGTTCAACCCGTACCACGCACGCCGCAGCAACACCGGCAGGCGCCGCCGTTCCGGGGCGTCGATCGGCATCTCCGTGTCGTTG
>WTHH01000303.1 GCA_011523195.1 Verrucomicrobiales bacterium | reverse complement strand
GGATTAACCAGAAGGCGGTCAACCGGACGCTGTCCCTCGACCCGGGATGTTCGAGCAATTCAAACAAACCCAGACCCAACCCGGCGGCGAGCATTGGCAACATGGCCTGCGCCACCCGACGGGTCGGTGGCGACCAAAACGCCTCGTCACTTTTCAGCGCCTGGCGCCGAATCAGAAGCAATGCAGCAAGTGCGGACACCACAGCCACGCCAAGCCAGTATCCGGCAAAGTATTCCGGGCCAACCCAGCCCAGCAACTGTGCCAGCCCGGCAGCGACCACTCCCAGCGTTCCCACCATCAAGGCCAGCGGTGCCATGGCCCGGCGATAGAGGCGCGCCTGCTCCATCAGGGAACGGATCGTCTTAAGATTTTCTTCAGCCCAATTCGCGTTCACGGATTTACTTTGTAATGCAAAGTTAAATCGTGCAAGACCTTTCTGTTGCACTTTGTTATCACTTCTGACTGCGCTCGGCCAAGCGCTTGGCCGTTGAATTAAATCCGCTTGAAAAAAATGGCCGATCCCCCGACCGTCTCCTGGCAATGAAACCGTTTATTTTTATTCGACCCGCGTTGGTTGCCTTGCTGCTGGGTGTTTGCGCCAGATCAACAGCACAGGCAGAGGTTCAACTGGTTGATGAACTTTCGATCGGAGTGAAACAACCGCTCAAGGTGCGCTTGGCCAAGCCGCCCCGTGGCTTTGTTGCCGATGCGGAACTGGGTCTGTTGCGGCATCGTGTGCTGAAGGGGCGGGTGTTACATACAGCCAAACAGGGTTTGCGCGGATTGTTCGAAACCCGCGGTGTACGAACACCGAAGGGTGATTTGCTAATGATGTTCCCGGAGGGCAACCACTACGCGGCAGGCAGCGGCAAGGTTAACGAAATGATCGCCTATCGCTCGAGTGACAACGGCAAATCGTGGAAGGGGCCGACGATCGCGTTCGATATCGATTACAGCCAACACGGGCTGATCCCGTTGATTCCAAGCGGTAGCAAAAGAATCTACGCCTTCGGCACACAGCCGATCCCCAGCGAGTACAGTCGAGAAAAGGGACGGCACGAAAATACCCCGATCGGCTACCGTTGGTCGGACGACGACGGCCACACGTGGAGCAAGGTCACGTTGATCAAACCAAAGAACGATCCCGGTTTCCTCGGTATGTCGGTCACCCGCATGTGCGAGACGGATTCCGGTGCGTGGATTCTTGGTTCCCACGCGGCCGACTGGTCAAAAAAACCGCTTATCACACGCCAG
Source organism: Verrucomicrobiales bacterium (assembly GCA_011523195.1). Classification (GTDB taxonomy): domain Bacteria; phylum Verrucomicrobiota; class Verrucomicrobiia; order Limisphaerales; family UBA1096; genus UBA1096. The sequence continues at coordinate 2,300 of WTHH01000303.1, read as the reverse complement.
TATATCCTGCGAAGCGACGACAAGGGCAAATCGTGGACGCTACTGCCCGGTGTGCGGCCGGATGGCTGGTTTTCGCCGAAGTTCAGTCGTATGGACGAGGGACGCCCGATCTCGCTTGGTAACAACGAAGTCTATTTCATGGCACGCACACCCACCGGTCGAATCTGGGAATCTCGTAGTACGGACGATGGCAAATCGTGGTCGGCTCCAAAGGCCTCGCTCCTCGTTCATCCCGATGCGCCGCCGATGGTGTTTCATCTGAGCGACGGCAAGACGCTGGTCACCTTTTTCCACAACCGCCACATCAACACGCAGTACGTTGGGCTGACCGGTAAGATGGATGGCATGAGGGATCGTGCGGAAATCTGGGTGTCGCTCTCAAAAGACGGTGGCCGGAACTGGAGCGAGCCGCGATTTCTCTTCACCAACGCCACTCGCCCCAACCCGGCAAAGAACGGCTGGTTCAACCACAACTCATCCTACATGGACGCGGTGATCGACGACGGAACAATCCACCTGTTCCTCCCCCACCTGTGGAACCGCGCCGTGTACATGCACCTCAAGGAGAAGGATTTGGCCAAGCTGCCAAACGTCAAGCAACTGGCCAAGCGCTTGGCCAAGTGAGTCTAGCGCAGGTTAATCGGTCGCCTGTTGCAGTTCCTCGCTCCAGTACTGGAGAAAGAATTTCTTTTCCTCGAAGTTAAAGAGCGCGTCCGACTCCCCGACGATCGGGCGCAGCGTGGTCGTCATCTGGACAGTGACCAACAAGAATATCAGGCACCAGACCAACAGATGGCCGGTGTTGGTCATGCCCATCGCCTTGCCCGCACGAAATACGAGAGTGAAGCCAAACCCGACGCAGATCATCCACAATGCGAGCAACATGAAACCGATGAACACCGCCGAGGTGCTTGAGACACTGAACAACCAGACCACCGGCGCGAACCCGACCAAAAGCAGACCGGAAAGCGCCACGATCGAGCACAACATCCCCACCACCGTGCTGAACCGCGCCTCCAACCCGCCGATGCAGGTGAAAATGTAAAGACTCGGCAGACAGATCAGCGCACTGAAGATCAAGCCGGATACGATTTTCAGCGGGGCCGCCCAGATTTGATCCCCCCAGGAGAATGTACCGACAACCAAGCCGAACACCGTCAAGCTGACCACGGAAATGAGGATGAGCGTGACCGGGATTTTCCATAGCGCCTCCTTGGTTTCAAGTTCGTGAAAAATGGACAGCGGCTTCCGCAGTAACTTGCTGAGGAGATTCGAAAAAGAGGCATCGCCCTCCATCGGGACGAAGCCTGAATGCGCATCGTTGATGCTCGGCGGGATGCCTCCTTTTACGCTTCCGGTTGTTCCCGTTGTCGAGTCCAGTTTATTTTCGTTCATGTTTGTTTCAGTATCTTTCTAAATTTGAGAGATGTTTCTGAGCGCGACGATAACCGCCTCGTAAAAGTTGCCGTTGAACGGGTCGTCGCGAAGGAATTCCACCTTGAGCCCTGGCGACACAAAAAACGGGCGCAGATTCCACGACACCTGTGCCCCGACAAATAGATTCCCCGCCAACCAGGCGAAAAACGCATGGGTCCCGGCTCGACTGGAGTCCGCGAACTCCCGAACGTAATAAAGCAGCCGGGCGTGTGCGGTGATGCCGGCAAAGGCGATCAGGCATGTGTGCATCAACAGGCTGGCCCCGTGCCATGCAAACCGACTTGAGCCATCCCCCGATGACGGCATGTTGAGCGTCGCAAAAAAACTAATCGGACTAAGCGCGCCCAGGATCACCGCCATGATGGCAAAGCCGGTGAGCAGAAACTGGACACTCTTCCGAAACCCGATGCCACTGCCAAGCACCAGCCCGAGCAAACCATTGAGCAGGCCGTTCACGATCAGGGTGATAAAAATGATAAGCGGAAGTTTGACCGCGACGTAGGCTCCCATCTCCCAACCGTTCCGCAGTCCGACCGTGAACCCATACGCCCCGCAACCCAGCGCGATGAGCGCCATGCAGTACGGTACTGAGCCTCTTTGCGCCGACTCAATCCAGTCCGCAAGCAACCGCCTGTCCCCCCGGCAAAGGGAGATTGCATTCTGAAGTGACTGGACGGCCGCGCTCAAACTTGTGAGCCGTTATGGACTCCCGCGCTCCGTAAATCGTTCAAAATCAGCCATCGAGCGCTTGGCCAAGCGCTTGGTTTGTTAGGTGACGAGATCCCTGATGACGTGGCCGTGGACGTCGGTCAACCGGAAGTCTCGGCCCTGATAACGATAGGTCAGTTTTCGGTGATCGATGC
>WTHH01000025.1 GCA_011523195.1 Verrucomicrobiales bacterium | reverse complement strand
CGTCAAGCGGATGGACTCGGACACGCTCAAGCGCAAGGAGGATTACCGCCGCATCCTCGGCGATTTTCGCACCGGAAAAATCGACATCCTCGTCGGCACGCAGATGATTGCCAAAGGGCTGCACTTCCCAAACGTGACACTGGTCGGGATCATCCACGCCGACTTGAGCCTGCACATCCCAGACTTCCGCGCCGGTGAGCGGACGTTTCAACTGCTGACGCAGGTGGCGGGTCGCGCTGGCCGTGGCGAAGTCGAGGGCGAGGTGTACGTACAATCATTCACGCCGTTTCACCCGGCGATCCAGTACGCGCGCCGCCACGATTACGTCGGGTTTTACGAGCAGGAAATCGAGTTTCGGCAGCAGTTGAACTACCCTCCGGTGGGGCGCGTGGCGTTGCTGACGCTTCGCGGCCGAAGTGAGGACCGGGTCAAGTTTGTCGCCGATCACCTGCGCAGGGAGATGGATACGGTGGCCAAGGAATTGGGCGAGGTGGTGGTGGCCGGGCCGGCACCGGCGCCGCTGTTGCGCGCGGAGAATTTTTATCGCTACCAGATCATGCTTCGCACCTCGCGCATGCCGCAGTTGAGCCGCAAGCTGTCTGCGCTGCGGGAGACGTTCCAGATCCCGGAAGACCTGCGGCTGGTCATCGACATCGACCCGATGTCGCTCAGTTGATCGAACAAAAACCTGATGAGCACAAAAACGAACAGTGCCCTTTCAGAGCTTGGCCGGCGGACGTCCGCTCCGCCAATCTCGTGGCTGATGCGGATCAAGCTGGAGCGGCCGAAACTGGTCTCGCTGGCGGCCGGCTTCACCGACAACGATTCGCTGCCGCTGGCCGGGAGCCGGCGCCTGATGAATGAACTGCTCCGTGACCGGGCGCTTGGCCAAGCGGCTTTGCAGTACGGCTCCACCGCGGGCGACGACGCGTTGATCGAACGCACCGCCGGGCGCATCGCGGAACTCGATGGCGCACCGGCCGGTCAGGCGACCGGCTTGTCCAAGCGCTTGGTCATCACCCACGGTTCGCAACAATTTCTGTATCTTCTGACCGAGGCGCTGTGCGACCGCGGCGACATCGTGCTGGTGGAGGATCCTACTTATTTTGTTTACCTTGGCATCATGCAGAGCCGCGGGCTGGCCGGGCGCGGCGTGCGGATGAACCGCGACGGTATAGATCTCGACCACCTCGAGCAGGTGCTGGAGTCGCTCCGCCGCTCGGGCGAGTTGAAGCGGGTGAAGATGCTGTACCTCGTGTCGTACTACCAAAACCCGACCGGCCGCTCGACCGGGTTTGCGGTCAAGCGGGGAGCGATTGAGTTGCTGCGAAAATACGAGCGCGCGGCCGGGCATCCTATCTACCTGCTGGAGGATGCGGCGTATCGCGAGCTTCGTTTTGCCGGGGAACCAGCGCCGTCCGCATTGTCGGTCGGTGGCGTGGCGGAGCGGGTGATCTATTCCGGCACGTACAGCAAGCCGTTCGCGACCGGTGTGCGGGTGGGGTTTGGCGTGTTGCCGGAGGCGCTGCTCGAACCGGTTTTGAGGATCAAGGCCAACCACGATTTCGGGACGAGTCACCTGATCCAACAACTCGTGTTGAAGGCACTCGAGTCCGGCGAGTTCGTGAAAAACTTGAAAAAAGTGCAGGCGCGTTACCGGGCCAAGGCGGGGGCGATGACCGCTGCGATCAAGGAGTTTTTCCCTAGCTCGGTCGAGTGGGAAAAACCGGAGGGCGGCCTCAACGTATGGGCCGGGCTACCGCGCTCGACGAACACCGGGATGAAGTCCGGCTTCTTCAGGCGCGCCCTCGAGCAGGATGTTCTCTACGTGCCGGGAAACCTTTGCTATGCGGACGACGCCACCCGCCGAAAGCCAAGCCATGAGATGCGGCTCAGTTTTGGAGCCGCCCCGGAGGCGGACATTCGCAGGGGCATCCGGCGACTGGGCAGGGTGATCGGGAAAAATTAGCCGGACGCAGCGCCGCTTACTTCAGCGGGGGCGGCGCGCTGAGCTTGCGGTAAAGCCACGCCTCGAGTGGGCGCAACGGAGCCAACAGCCCGTAGAACGGCGAGTAGTACAATCGCAACCGGATCACCGAAAGCAGCATGACGAAAGACGTCCGCCCAAGCTCGACCTTGGAGCCGACCTGATCCGTCCATTCGGTGGGCACCTCGAGCACACTGAAGCCGGAGCGCTTGAGGGCGAAGAGCAGGTTGATGTCGAACGCCATGTCGGCCACTGTAAGTTGGCTGTGGATCGCCTCGACCGCTTCGCGCTTCATGACCTTGGCCCCGCACTGGGTGTCGCGAATGCCCATCCAAAAAAAGCCCTGAATGATAGCGTGAAAGGCGCGGCTGGCGAATCTGCGGCGAAGCGTCTGTTCCTGATGCAATACCGAGTCGGCCAGCCAGCGGGAGCCGATCACGCAGTCGGTATCGGCACATTGCCGGACGAGGTCGTCGAACGCGGCAGGTGGCGTGGCGCCGTCGGCATCGACGTAGCCGACGAGGTCCGCCTCCGGCGCGAGCTTGAGCCCCTCGATCAACGCGCCGCCCTTGCCGATCGGCTCGGGGATGTTGACGCAGCGAATCTCAGGGAATTTTTTCGAGGCCGCCTCCACCACACCAAGCGAATTGTCTGTGCAGCCGTTGAGCACGACGACAAGGCTGAAGCGTTCAGGATGATGCTCGCGAAAGTAGACTGCGTAATCCACCAGCACGGGAGCGATGCGGCTCTCCTCGTTGTAGGCGGGGATGAGTAGCAGAATGCTGGGAAGCGCGTCGGACACGCAGGCGGTTTACTAGATCAAACGCATCTTGGCAATGATCACCAAAGACAGAAAGCGCCGTCCTGGCCCCACATTTGGGAGCCACGGTACGGCTTCATCTGGTCGATGTCCTTCCAGCGGACGGAGCCGTCCAGCCAGCCGACGTTACCACCATCGGCACCGACGTCTTTCGACGAGGCACCCTCGGCGCTCGGGTTGGAGTAATCGATCTCCTCGTCCTCAGCGGTGCCGTAGTCAAAAAGGATCGGTCCCCTTGGCCCATGCGGGGCGAGGGTGTGCATGTAGCCGGGCGACCATGTGTTGAGGTCGGTAACGAGCGGTAGGCTGGGATCATCGGAGAGGGTCTGTGGGGAGATCCACCCCTGGAATCCGTCCAGCGGTGGCCACGGGGTCTGGTAGTGGCCGCCGAGGTAGTTGTAGCCGATCACGTAGCCCCAGCCCTCGAACAGCCAGCCGTTCGGGTTGCCAAACGGTTTGCCGAGGTTGGAGCACTCGTAGATGTTGAACGGCGCGTACTTGAGCAACTCGGTGCGGATCGGCGTGGAGATCAGCGGGGTGTGGTCGTCCTTCGGCTCCTTAGCGTCGGACAGCCCGCTGGGCAGCTTGTCCTCGTTGTCGCCGCCGTATAGGTGGGCGACGGTGAGGAATTGTTTGATGTGGTTTTTGCAGTTCGTTCGCCGCGCTCGTTCCTTGGCACTGGCCAGGCTGGGCAGCAGCAGAGCGGCAAGGATTGCGATGATGGCGATTACCACCAGCAATTCAATCA
>WTHH01000519.1 GCA_011523195.1 Verrucomicrobiales bacterium | reverse complement strand
ACGTTGGAGGAGGATGAGGCAATCAAGCGCCTTTCATCGAGAGCGGAGACGCCAAAGAGATTCAACTGGGAGGAGGCGCTGTCGGGCGACGATGACAACAAGCAAAATGTTCGCCTGAGTTCCGGCGAAGGCGAACGGACTATAGGCCTGACGGAGATCGCAAACACGGTGGGGAACGCCTTGGCCAATTTGTTGTTGTCCAAAGGTGAAGAAGATGTTTTTACCATCGAAAACCGGGATTTTGTAGCCAAGGTAACCCGTGCAGTCGGGGATCGGTTCAACGAAAGCGCGCTTGGCCTAGCGGAGAATGGCGGTTTATCCGAGAACGAATTTCATCGGGGGATTGAGCGGGTGTTGATCGAAAACAACGCACACGATGTTGCCCGTAGTCTGGTTTTTGATACGTCCCGCAGGGTGCCGCAGTCCGATGAAAAAGTCAGCGTCCGCCTGATCCGCCGAAACAATCAGGTCGTCAGTTGGAACCAGAACAAAATCGAGATTGCGATTAGGAAAGCGTTTCTCTCTCAGGAAAAAGACAGCGCGCCGGCCGTCAACGTGGCCGAGGCTGTGACCGATAGAGTAAAAAACGGAGGCCAAGCGTTTGTTCACATCGAGGAGGTTCAGGACATTGTTCAGGAGGAGTTGATGAAGGCTGGGCACTACAAGGTGGCCGAGGCTTATATCCTATATCGCTCCCAACGAGCCCTGCAGCGCACGGATGACTTGGTAGCACCGGATGAGCAGGTTGATGTGTCCGATGAAAACCAGCAGGAACTTCTCCTGATCAAGCAGTCGGATGGAAGTTCAGTTTTCTGGAAGGGTGAGGATCTTCGCGCGCGCATCGAATACGCGAGTATCGATTTGGACTTGTGTATCGACGCGGGGCAAATTGAGACGGAGCTACGACGCTCGGTTTACAGCGAGATGACGGCGGAGGAATTGCAGACGACGATCCTGCTCAACGCCAAGGCGTTGATGGAACGGGACGCCGGTTTCGCTCGCTTCGCCGGTCGCATGCTGTGCACCTACATTTACGAGGAGGTGCTGGATTGGGACATTCTTCGCGACGGTGTCGGTGCGCTTAAGGAAGCTCATGCGAAGTATCTGCCGGAATATCTTCGGCACGGTGTCGAGATCAAGCGTCTGAGTGAGGACCTGTTGCAGTATGACTTGGAGAAACTAAGCGCCGCATTGGATCCGTCAGCGGACCTGGATTTTGACTATCTCGGGATTCAAACACTTTATGATCGCTACTTGATCGTGGACCGGACGGATAGCGGAGGGGATGAGCGACGGATTGAGACTCCTCAACTTTTTTGGATGCGGGTTTCGATGGGGTTGTTCCTCAACGAAGCCGAAAACAAGGAGGAGTGGGTCGTGTCGCTGTACAATCTCTACAAGAGCCGCCGCTTCTGTTCCTCCACTCCGACCTTGTTCAATTCCGGAACGCTACACTCGCAGTTATCCTCCTGTTATCTTTATTGGGTGGACGATTCCATTGAGGGCATTATGGAACGAGGCATCACCGAAAACGCGTATTTATCAAAGTGGGCAGGAGGTCTTGGTGGAAGTTGGACGTCTGTTCGTGGCATGGGCGGCCATATCAATGGCACCAACGGCAAAAGTCAGGGTGTCATTCCTTTCCTGAAACTGCATAACGACCTGCTGGTGGCCGTTAATCAGGGGGGCAAACGCAGGGGCAGCGGTTGCGCCTATCTTGAGACTTGGCATAACGACATTAGCGAATTTCTCGAACTGCGCAAAAACACCGGTGACGATCGGCGTCGCACCCACGACATGAACACCGCTAACTGGATTCCGGACCTGTTCATGAAACGCATGGAGGCGCGCGAGCACTGGACGCTGCTGCGGTCCAATGAAGCTCCTGACCTGCATGAGATCTATGGAAAGGAATTCGAGGAACGTTACCTTGCCTACGAGGCCAAGGTTGATGCCGGTGAGATGCACGGAGAGCGTGTGCCTGCGATTGATCTCTGGAAAAAAATGCTCCAGTTGATCTTTGAGACCGGTCACCCATGGATTACTTTCAAAGATGCCTGCAACGTGCGCAGCCCGCAGGATCATGCGGGTGTGATTCACAGCTCGAATCTTTGCACCGAGATCACACTCAACACCGGCCCGGATGAAACTGCAGTCTGCAACCTTGGCTCTGTGGTTTTGGATAACCACCTTGCAGACGATGGGCAACTCGATCTACCCAAGTTGCGCGAGACGATCCGTACCGCCGTGCGTGCCTTGGACAATGTCATCGACATTAACTTTTACCCGACCGATCCGGCCCGGAATTCCAATCAGCGTCACCGCCCGATCGGTATGGGTGTGATGGGATTGCAAAACGCGCTTTACGAAAAAGGCGTGCCGTTCAACTCTCAGGACGCGGTGGAATTCAACGACGAATTCATGGAGGCAATCGCCTACTACGCCTACGAGGCATCCAGCGATTTGGCCAAGGAGAAGGGGAAATACAAAACTTACGAAGGCTCAAAGTGGGATCGAGGGTTGTTGCCGCCGGATACAATCGATCTGCTGCAGGATGAACGCGGTCAGGAAATTGATGTGCCGCGCGGAGGCAAGATGAACTGGGAGCCATTGCGCAAAAAGGTTGCAGAGCAGGGTATGCGCAACAGCAACGTATTGGCCATCGCACCGACGGCCACCATTGCCAACATCATGGGCACCTCGCCCTGCATCGAGCCCCTCTACAAGAACCTTTATGTGAAGAGCAACTTGTCAGGTGATTTTATTGTATTGAATCGCAACTTGGTCGAGATGCTCAAGGAGAAGGGCGTGTGGGGCGAGGATTTGATGAATCAACTGAAGTATCACGATGGCGATGTGCACGATATCGACAAGGTGCCGGAGGACACGAAGAAGCTATTCGAAACTGCTTTCGACGTTGATCCGATGATCATGATCGCTGCAGCGGCGCGTCGGCAAAAGTGGATCGATCAATCCCAGTCGGTAAACCTCTTTCTGGCCAAGCCGGAGATCAAGCAGTTGTCACATATGTATCGTGCCGCTTGGCGCAGTGGCTTAAAGACAACCTATTACCTGCGGACCTTGGGAGCCTCGAACATTGAAAAGGCGACCATCGCCGTGAAGAAACAGGGCGTTGAGGCGCCTAAAAAGGAATACAGCGCTGAGGAGAAAATGGCCTGTTCCATCGAGGCTATGAGAAACGGGGAAGAGTGCGAGGTATGTCAGTAGCCTTGCTTGGCCAAGCGGAATAGCGCTTGGCCAATTGCACTAGACTTTGCCGGGCGGTTAGACCAAATTGCCGCCCGGCTTTTCCTTTTGTAGCTACGATTTTTATCACAAAACCATGAGTATCAATTCTGTTAAGCAACTGAAGACTGTTAAAAAGAATGTCCGCAAGCATGTGGACGCCGCGCTGGAGGCAACGGGCGGTTTGCTGCGTCTCGCACCCGCTTGGGTGCCACGCTCATTCCTTCAGCCGGGCCTGCGGCTAAAGCTGCATCCGGATGACACCTACGCCTACGGGCTAGAGGCTGCTCTGCAACTCGGCCAATCCACC
>WTHH01000511.1 GCA_011523195.1 Verrucomicrobiales bacterium | reverse complement strand
GGACACAGTCCGTTGCCCGTGCGGATGTGTCAAGGGAACTTGGTGCCTAGGCCAAGCGCTTGGCCAAGACAGATAGCAAAAAGGGCAGAAGTTGCCTCCTGCCCCTTTCGTCAAAATGTTTCGAGATTACCAGCTTGGATTTTCCGGGAGGCAGCCGTCGAATTCCGCGAACAATTCCACCTCGTACTCCCCGGCGTAGGTGCCGGCGAAAAATCGGTCGAGGGCTTCACCGTGCAGGCGTTCCCACGAATCCTCCTCGCGGCCGGGCAGGATTGGAAAAAACAGGACGCCGTTGGCCTTGGCTGCCTTGTGGTCGCCGGGTGCGTCGCCGATCATCAGGATTTTCTCGGCGGCGTAATTGTCGACAGCAGCGAATTTTAAGTGCTCAGTTTTGGTGCCCATCTCCTGACCGGCGATGATTTCGACGAATTTTGAAATATCGTGCTCGGCCCACTCACGCTCCAGCGCGTCGCAGGGAGTCTGGGAAATCACCATCATGTCCGCTTGGCCAAGCGCTTTCTCAAGCGTCTGACGAAGGAGCGGAAACGGAGGCACGCCGTGAACGATGTCTGCCACCTGTTCGTTGACGCCGTCAGACCAAACCTTGATGTGGGCGAGACCTTCGTTGCCGCCCTCAACCTCGGCGGCCAGCGTGGCGTTGCCAAGTTTGGTCTCACGCTCCATCCATTCGTCGAGCGCGGGGTAGCTTGGCACGTTGACGTTGCGGGCCTGCACCTCGGGGCGGTCCCGAAGGAGATTCAACGCTCGGGTGAGGGCTGGGAAACGATTTGCACCGCGTGTCTTGGAGTAAAGATTAACGAAGTCCCAAACCTCGCGGGCGTATTTGCTGACGGCCTGCAGGTTGTGGTGTTTCACAAACATCGGCGCGAAACATTCCTTGTGTTTGATCTCCATCGAGTCGAACACGCAGCCATCGGAATCGATGCCGATGAAGAAGTCGTGCTTCGGCTGGAAATCGCGGAGTACTTGGGCGGGGTCGCTCATGGATCAGGCGTCGTATGTCGTGGAGGAGACGTCGCCGCCGCGGCCGGTCCAGTTGGTGTGGAAATACTCGCCGCGCTCCCGGTCGATGCGCTCGTAGGTGTGCGCGCCGAAGTAGTCGCGTTGGGCCTGCAGCAGATTGGCCGGGAGTCGTTCGCTGCGGAAGGCGTCGAAAAAGTTGAGCGCGGTCGAGAATGCCGGTGCCGGGATGCCTTTCTTGGCTGCTGTGGCGACGACGTTGCGCCAGCCGCGCTGGGACTTGCGAATCTCGCGCTTGAAATGCGGGTCGAGCAACAGATTTGGCAGGCGTTTGCGCTTGTCGAAGGCCTCCTTGATTTTGCCGAGGAATTGGCTGCGGATAATGCAGCCGCCGCGCCACATGAGCGCGATCTCGCCGAAGATGAGCTTCCAGTCGTACTCGGCAGCCGCAGCACGCAGCAACATGAACCCCTGCGCGTAGGAGATGATCTTCGAGGCGTAAAGCGCGCTCCGGATGTCGTCGATGAACTTGGCTCGGTCGGTGCGAATGACGGACTTGGGGCCGCGCAGTTTCTTCGATGCGGCCACGCGATCATCCTTCATCGCGGAGATGCAGCGTGAGAAAACAGCCTCACCGATGAGCGTGATCGGGATGCCAAGCTCGGCGGAGTTGATGACCGTCCACTTGCCGGTGCCTTTTTGGCCGGCGGTATCGAGAATCTTTTCAACCAGTGGTTCGCCGTCTTCATCCTTGTAGCCAAGAATATCGCGGGTGATCTCGATAAGGTAGGAGTCGAGGTCGCCTTCGTTCCATTCAGCGAAGACCTGATGCATTTCGTCGGCTGTCATGCCGAGGCCCTCCTTCATCAGGTGGTAGGCCTCGCAGATCAACTGCATGTCGCCGTATTCGATGCCGTTGTGCACCATCTTGACATAGTGGCCGGCACCGTCATTGCCAACCCAGTCGCAGCAGGGCGAGCCGTCCTCGACCTTGGCGGAGATCGCCTGAAAAATGTCCTTCACATGCGGCCACGCATCCGGGTGGCCGCCGGGCATGATCGACGGGCCTCGGCGTGCGCCTTCTTCGCCCCCGGAAACTCCGGTACCGATGAAAAGCATGCCGCGCGCCTTCAAGTACTCGGTGCGTCGGATCGAGTCCTGGTAGAGCGAGTTGCCGCCATCGATGATAATGTCGCCGGGCTCAAGGTAGGGGATGACCTGGTCGATGAAATCGTCCACCGCCTGGCCGGCCTTCACCAGCATCATGACGCGGCGTGGACGTTTCAGGTGGCTGACCATTTCCTCAATCGACCGGGCACCGATGATGTTCGTGCCCTTGGCTTCGCCATCCATGAAGTCGTCCACCTTGGAGACAGTTCGGTTGTAGGCAACGACCGTGAAGCCGTTGTCGTTCATGTTCAGGATCAGATTTTGGCCCATCACTGCCAATCCGATCAATGCAATATCGCCTTTGGGTTCCATTCCGTTTTTTGTTTATGTGAAATTCTCAGCCACCGAGTTGCAGCCGCTCCTCGTCGGCAAGCAGGGAGTCGAGGTTGTCCCAGCGATCTTCGTTCGATGCATTAAACGCGGTGAGGTATACCGCGACCAATTCACGGTCGTATTTTTCCAGCAGCATGTCGATGGCTCCGTTGAGCTTTTCGTCGGACATCGTTTCCGGCAGGTCATCAACCATGCCTTCCTCGTGCTCAATCTCAAGTTTTTCGAGAAAACTGGTCAGCACTTCCTTGTGCTCTTTGAAAAGCCAGCCGCGAATCAGGTTGCCTGCGTGTTCTTCAAAACCGGGCTTGGACAGGGATTGAACAAAATTCTTGTGGCGCCGTTCCTTCGGTTGGCGCGAGAGGAACTCCGGTCGAGCCTTGAGTACCTGTGCCATGGAGACGACCAGCGCCCGGTACACGTCCTTGTTGTTGGTCTGCGTGTCGTCAAGGATTTGGTTCGCCATCTTCGGCGACATAAATCCCATCAACTCGTGAAACGTAAGCATATTTTCTCTGTAAAATCCCGTTACGGGGTGACCGTCGTCACGGTAATCCCATGCGCTTGGCTTAGGGATTCGACTTCCTCGCGTTCCAGAAGAATGGTTTTGGAGGATTCGACCGCCAGAACGGCGATCGCGGACGCGGCGCAGGATTCCAGCGAGCGACGCCCAATGCAAGGAATATCGAAGCGCATATCGTGGTTTTTGCGGGTCACTTTTACCGCGACTGCTCCGCCCTTTGGTCCGGCCAATTCGCCACCACGACGGAGGCAAGCGTCCGTTCCCTCGAAGCCTTCAACAGCCAGCACCGTACCTTCCTTCACCACAATCGATTGGCCGATCTCGAGCCGCGAGACTTCCTTGGCCAGACGGCAACCAAACGCGATGTCGTCCTGCTGCTGCCTGGTCAGTTTTGGGCCGAGATGAAAACCCCCGCCCGGCATCGCTTGACCAAGCCACGGCAGGGCGTCGATCAGCGTCACGCCGCCCTTGGCCAATTCGTCGCCGATGGCGCCAAAAATCGTGTGGGCGTTGCGTTCCTTCAATCGAAACAGCATCGCGGCCGTTTTTAAATCGGGG
>WTHH01000421.1 GCA_011523195.1 Verrucomicrobiales bacterium | reverse complement strand
CGATAAACCGCGGTATTTGCTGATCTTCGTCACCGCCACGTTGATTGATGAGGACGGCTCCTTCATCACTTACGAAAAGCCGGAGGAGGGGCCGGTGGCTCCCGTGCGAGCACCCTCGGCTCTGGGCGCAGGCGGCGCAACGGCATTCCCGCCCAAGCCCGAGGCCAAGCCGGCTGAGCCGGCACCGAAACCAGCAGCCCCGGCTACCAAGCCGACGTCCAGCCCGTCTCCAGCGCAATAATTAGGCGCTTGGCCAAGCGGCATCGGGCTTGATTTTTTACAGCCAAGCGCGACGATGGCTTGGCCCGAAAACGGCCAATGTAACCTCAAGCAAATCCTATGTCCAAGATCGAGCGCGCGCTCATTTCCGTTTCCGACAAAACCGACCTCGTTCCGTTTGCAGAGGTACTCTCCCGTGCCGGAGTTGAAATCCTCTCGACCGGAGGCACGGCCAAGGTGCTGCGCGAAGCCGGCATCGAGGTGATGGATCTCAGCGACTACACCGGCTTTCCCGAGATGCTCGATGGCCGCGTGAAAACGCTACACCCGATGGTGCACGGCGGGCTGCTTTACCTTCGCGAAAATGACGAGCACGTCGCCACGACCAAGGAGCACGGAATCAAGCCGATCGACCTTGTCGTCGTTAACCTTTATCCGTTTGAGCAGACGGTGGCCAATCCCAACGTCACGCTTGAGGATGCCATCGAGAACATCGACATCGGCGGCCCTTCAATGCTCCGCAGTGCGGCAAAGAACCACCAGAGCGTCACCGTCGTCGTCGATCCAGCCGACTACGGTCGAGTGGCCGATCAAGTGTCCTCGGGAGGCGATACCACGCTTGAGTTGCGCCGTGAGCTTGCGGTGAAAGTTTACTCGCGTACCTCGGCGTACGACGGCGCCATTGCGTTGCATCTGGCCAACGTCTACGCAGCCGAACAACCGGAGACCGACCTGCCGGACAAGCTCGTCGTGCGCGCCGACAAGACACAAGACTTGCGCTACGGCGAAAACCCCCACCAGCGCGCTGCGCTCTACGGCCGGTTCGGGGAATTTTACGAGCAGCTTCATGGCAAGGCACTGTCGTACAACAATATTCTCGACCTGACGGCCGCCGCTCACTTGATCGTTGAGTACGACGCCGACCCTCCGACGCTGGCCATTCTCAAGCACACCAACCCTTGTGGGTTGGGACAGGCGGAGGCGCTTGCGGAGGCTTGGGACAAGGCATTCGCCACCGATAAACAGGCACCGTTCGGGGGGATCATTGCCTGCAACACAGCGCTCGATTTGGCTACTGCTGAACAGATCAGCGAGATTTTCACCGAGGTCATCGTGGCACCTGATTTTTCAGAAGAAGCACTTGGTTTGTTGCAGCAAAAGAAAAATCTGCGGCTCGTTAAACTGAAGTTGAACCCGGCTAATGCTGTGCCGTGGGATGTCCGATCGGTTGGTGCGGAGTCGTTCCTCGTGCAGGAGCGCGACCTTAAAAAAACCTCAGCGGTAGACCTCGAAGTGGTCACGGAACGGCATCCAAGCGAGGACGAACTCAAGGCGATGCTTTTCGGTTGGCGAGCGGTGAAGCACCTGAAATCCAACGCCATTCTGTATGCGGGTAAGGACCGCACACTGGGAGTGGGCGCCGGGCAAATGAGCCGAGTGGACTCCAGCCGAATCGCTGTCTGGAAGGCGGGCGAGGCCGGTCTCGACCTGAAGGGCAGCGCGGTCTGCAGCGACGCATTTTTCCCATTTGCTGACGGACTGATCGCTGCGGCCGAGGCGGGGGCCACGGCGGCGATTCAGCCGGGGGGATCCAAGCGCGATGACGAAGTCATCGCTGCGGCGAATGAACGCGGAATGGCCATGGCCTTTACCGGAGGGCGACACTTCAAGCACTGACGCTTGGCCAGGCGGACGCGTGTTAACCCAACGATCATGGCACCCTGAGTCGCTACTCTGGCTGGGGTGCATCCTGATGGTTACGTTGGGATTGGGGGGCGGGCTTGCTGGTAATTTCAAGGACGGCTCCGTGGAGCAGATGGCAGCAAACGTTGCCGTGCTGCCGCTATCCATTTTGGTTTCGGTCATTTCATGGATGCTCATCAGCGCGAAGTTTTACAACACGCCGATCCGCCTCAAGGACACCTTTGGCCTCAACCGGGGCAGGGTGAAAACATGCCTCGCATTTGGCCTTGGCGGCGGGGGGGTCATTATTCCGGTGGCGATGTTTTTGATGCTGCTTACGAGTTTTGTAGTGAACGCGCTGGCGGACGAGGCTCCCGAGGGACAAAAACTGGTGACGGTGATCGCGGAGCAGGCGCAGGCCGAAGGTGGACTGGAATTTTTAATCTTCTTCGCGTTCATGGCCGTGGTGGTTGCGCCGATCGGCGAGGAGATTTTGTTTCGGGGAATCCTTTATCCGTCCATCAAGCAAAACGGCTACCCGAAGGTGGCCATCTTTGGTACGGCGGTGTTATTTGGTTTGTTTCACGTGAACCTTTTGACATTCGCTTCCCTGACGTTTGTTGGGCTTGCGCTAATTTTCATTTATGAGAAGACGGACAATTTACTGGCGCCAATTTTGGCTCATGCATTTTTTAACGCAGTGAATGTTGCTTTGATTTTGATGGCTTCCAAAGGGATCCCAGATACCGGCATGATTCAGTAATGAGCGACGAGACAAAAAAAGGAACGGCAAAAAGTCCAGGCGAGTTTGAGCTGATCACACGCCTGAAAACAAAGCTGCAAACCAACGACTCGGTCATCGTCGGTGCCGGGGACGATTGCGCCGTGATCGATGCCAGTGTTCCCGGTAAATGGCAGCTTCACAAGACTGACGGCGTGGTCGAGGGAGTCCATTTTACCCGCGAGACGGCCCCGGAAAAAGTCGGCCACAAGGCGCTTGGCCGGGCGCTCAGCGACATCGCAGCCATGGCTGGATCGCCACGCTGGGCCACGATTACGCTTGGCCTGCCGGACGGGTTCGACGGTGAGATGGTTGAGGCGATTTACGATGGCATCAACAGCTTGGCCAAGCGACACGAGGTTGCGGTGGTGGGCGGCGAGACGGTTTCCAACCCGGAGCGCTTGGTCATTAGCGTGTCTGTGGTTGGCGAGGTCGATCGGGATCGATGTGTTCTTAGGGCCGGGGCCAAGCCGGGGGATGGGGTCTGGGTCACAGGCGAGCTGGGAGGCTCGATCGCCGGGCGTCATCTGGATTTTACTCCACGCCTGAACGAGGCTCGTTGGTTGGCGGAACACTTTTTGCCAAGCGCCATGATCGATCTCAGCGATGGCCTCGCCGGGGATTTGGGCCACCTCTTGGATCAGGCAAACGCCGGGGCGGAGCTGCTGGAGACAGCGCTGCCAATCCGGCGTGAGGCGAGGCTCCGCGCCCGCGAGTCGGATGCCGCCAAGCCTCCGCTGATCGCGGCGCTGGCCGATGGCGAAGACTACGAGCTTTGTTTCACGCTTGGGCAGGGCAATGCGGTGGCATTGCTCGATCAATTTCGAAAGGCGTTCCCGGAGACCCCGATCAGTTGCATCGGCAAAGTTGTTTCTGAGCCGG
>WTHH01000349.1 GCA_011523195.1 Verrucomicrobiales bacterium | reverse complement strand
GTCCCGGCTGCATGCCGAGGCGTTGGAGGTGGCGCGGGCCATCAGTGCCCATCTCACCCCGGCCACGCGGGCGTATCACGAGATTTGGCTCGAGGACGAAAAGGGCGAGAAACAAAAAATCACCCCCGACCCCGAGCCGGAAGAGGAACCGATCTACGGCAAAACCTACCTGCCACGGAAGTTCAAAACCGCCGTGGCCGTGCCGCCGAGCAACGATGTCGACCTGTTCGCGAACGACCTTGGTTTCGTCGCGGTGATTGAGGACGACGAGATCGTTGGCTACACCGTCACCGTTGGCGGTGGAATGGGCATGAACCACGGGCAGGCCAAGACCTTCCCGCGCCTGGCCGACGTGCTTGGTTTTTGCACGCCGGAACAAGTGACAGACGTGGCCGAGAAAATCGTCACCACCCAGCGGGATTACGGCGATCGTACCGACCGCAAACACGCCCGACTCAAGTACACCATTGAGGATCGCGGGCTGGACTGGTTTCGAGGCGAGGTCGAGAGCCGTCTCGGCTACGCGCTTGGCCAAGCGCGGCCGTTCGAATTCGACCACAACGGCGATCGCTACGGCTGGGTGGACGACGAGAACGGCAACAGCCACCTGACGTTGTTCATCCAAAACGGCTGCGTGGTCGATACGGACGACTTTCTCATGCGCACCGGCCTGCGCGAGATCGCGAAAGTGCACGACGGCGACTTCCGCCTGACCGCCAATCAAAACCTGATCATTGCCAACGTCTCCCCTTCCAGGCGCACCGAAATCGAGGCGTTGCTAAGTCAGTATAAGCTGGCTAACTGTTACGACCAATCTGGCCTACGGCTGAATTCCTTGGCCTGCGTGGCCCTGCCGACCTGTGGACTGGCCTTGGCTGAGGCCCAGCGTTATCTGCCGGATTTGATTGGGGAACTGGAGGCTGTGCTAAAGGAGGTCGGACTCGAGCAGGAACCGATCACCATCCGCATGACCGGCTGCCCGAACGGCTGCGCCCGGCCGTACATTGCGGAGATTGCCTTCGTCGGCCGAGCGCCGGGCAAGTACAACATCTACCTCGGCGGCGGTTTCACCGGTGACCGGCTTAACAAGCTGTACAAGGTCTCGGCTAGGCAGGAGGAAATCCCCGGCATCTTGCGCCCTATCCTCGAGCGCTACGCGAGCGAACGCAATGAGGGCGAGCGGTTCGGCGATTTCGTCATCCGCGCTGGCTACGTCGCCGAGACCCGCGCCGGCCGCGAATTCCACGACGATTTTAAGGAAGACTAACCCGCGCTTGGCCAAGCGGGGCGTCCTTCGAAAAAGACTTGAGGCGGGTGGGAGCGATGCGTAGGATGCGCCTCCCTTTTTCGGGGGATGGCTGGATAGCTCAGTTGGTAGAGCAACGGATTGAAAATCCGTGTGTCCCCGGTTCGATTCCGGGTCCAGCCACCACTTTCATCCCATCCGCACACACACCATGGTGGATACGCCCCAATCACTCTCCATGCCCGGTTTGGAGGACGGGCGCAAGGCGGACGAGCCCTGCACGATTGTCATCTTCGGCGCGAGCGGCGACCTGACCGCGCGCAAGCTCATCCCTGCGCTGTACCACCTCTACACCGAGGGACAGATGCCGGCCTCGTTCCGAGTGGTCGGCTTTGCGCGGCGCGAAAAAACAGACGAGAGCTGGCGGGAGGAGATGCGTCTTGGCATCGAAAAATACTCACGCACTAGCAGCGTTGATGCCGCCCAGTGGCAGGACTTCGCCAACAATCTCAGTTATCACCGTGGCGACCTGACCGATGCCGATGCCTACGGTGGTCTGGCCGGGCGACTGGCCGGTTTTGATGATGCGGCCCTGACCGGTAACCTTGTTTTTTATCTCGCGATCTCACCCAGCTTGTTCGGCGAGGTGGTGGATCAACTGCACGCCGCCGGGTTGCTGAAACGATTTGAGGAGGGCGACTCGAATTGGCAGCGGGTGGTGGTTGAGAAGCCGTTTGGGCATGACCTGTGCTCGGCGCAGTTGCTCAACAATCACCTGATCCGGCACGCGCGCGAGCGGCAGATTTTTCGTATCGACCATTACCTCGGCAAGGAGACGGTGCAGAATATCATGATGTTCCGGTTCTCCAACGCCATCTTCGAGCAGCTGTGGAATCGCGAGGCGATCGAGCATGTGCAGATTACCGTGAGTGAGGATATCGGCGTGGGCAGTCGCGGCGGGTATTTTGAGGAGGCCGGCACGCTGCGGGACATGATGCAGAATCACCTGCTGCAGATCCTGTCGCTCGTCGCGATGGAGCCGCCGCCCTCGCTCGAGGCGGAGGACATTCGCAACGAGAAGGTCAAGCTGCTCAAGTCGATCCGCAAAATGACCCCGGGGGTGGTGGCGAAAAACGTCGTTCGCGGGCAGTACTTCGCCGGCACGGTCGATGGCGACAACCGAGGGGGCTACCGGCAGGAGGAGCGTGTGAACCCGGAGTCAAACGTCGAGACGTTCGTGGCGCTGAAGCTGTTCATTGACAACTGGCGCTGGAGCGGCGTGCCGTTTTATCTGCGCACCGGCAAGAATCTTCCGCACCGCGCGAGCGAGGTGCGGGTGCAGTTCCGCCCGACGCCCAACGTGTTGTTCGCGGCGCAGGACGATCTCGATCTGCACGCCAACGCGCTGACACTGCGGCTTCAGCCGGACGAGGGCATCTCGCTGAGGTTCAACGGCAAGGTGCCGGGCAACAGCATCGAGACGCGCCCGGTGCGGATGCACTTCGGCTACGATGCGGAGTTTGGCGCCTACACGCCGGAGGCTTACGAGCGGCTGCTGCTCGAGGCGATGGCAGGTGACGCCACGCTGTTCATCCGCCGGGACGAGGTGGAGACCGCTTGGCAGATCGTCGACGGCATCCGCGCGGGGTGGGGCGACACGCCGCTATCCAACCGCGAGTTTTATGCCGCCGGAACATGGGGGCCGGTCGCGGCGGATGACCTGCTGGCAGCGGACAACCATGTTTGGCACATCCCGGTGCCAGCCAAGTGATGAGCGGCTACACCGTATTCGCCGACAAGCTTGAGCTGGCCCGGCACATTGCCGCGCTGTGGCTCGAGCGCATGGCCAAGCGCGATCCGGCCAAGCCGTTTACGGTTGCGCTCTCCGGTGGACGCATCCCCAGGCTGCTATACGAATTGGTGGTAGAGCAGGCGCGTCCGGGCGCGTTCGATAACGTGCATTTTTTCTGGGGCGACGAACGGTTCGTGTCGGCGACCGATGATGAGAGCAATTTCAAACTCGCCGACGAGGGTCTGTTTCAGCCACTGCAGATTCCGCTTGGCCAAGTGCATCGCGTGCTGACCGAGTGCAGCGAGGCTGAGGCGGTGCAGATGGCCACCGACGAATTGCAGCAGTTTGCCGTTGGCCAAGCGCTTGGCCAACCGGTGATCGATCTCGTGTTCCTCGGCATGGGGGAGGATGCCCACGTTGCCTCGCTGTTTCCTGGTGACACCGAGGCCATCGATTCGCAAACGGTTTACCGCGCGGTGACCGGTCCGAAACCGCCGCCGCGTCGCATCACGTTGGGCTATCCCGCCC
>WTHH01000350.1:2336-3574 GCA_011523195.1 Verrucomicrobiales bacterium | reverse complement strand
CGTTATGGATTAATGACCGGCCGGTATCCGTTTCGCATGAAGCTTGGCCGTGGCCCGTTGGTCGAGCCTAATCGCCCCACCCTGCCTTCCGTCCTGAAACAGGCCGGCTACAAAACGGCGATGATCGGCAAGTGGCATCTCGGCGTGGAACACGAAAAGAACCCGGCCGCCAACCAAAAACTCGGTGGAGGCCCGGTGGATCATGGCTTCGATCATTTTTACGGCATCCCCGCCTCGCTCGACATCCCGCCGTACTACTGGATTCAAAACGACCGCCCGGTCGCGCCGCCCAGTGAAAAAATCAGCGACAACAACACGCCCGGTTGGACACGCATCCAGGGCGCGTTCTGGCGCGGCGGTGGCATTGCCCCCGGCTTCAAGCACATCGACGTGCTGCCGATCATCCGCGATCGGTCCGCCGACTACATCGAGGCCGCTGCCAAGTCAGACATACCGTTTTTCCTATACGTCGCCCTGCCCGCGCCGCACACGCCGTGGCTGCCGACCAAGCGGTTCGAGGGCAAAACATCGGTCAGCGATTACGGCGACTTTGTGCTGATGGTCGACGACCTCGTCGGCCGCCTACTTGGCGCGCTCGACAAAACCAAGCAGGCCGATGAGACGCTTTTCATTTTCACCAGCGACAATGGCCCGGTCTGGTATTCGCAAGACGTGGAGAAATACAAACACAGCAGCGTCGGCCCGCTGCGTGGCATGAAGGGCGACGCATGGGAGGGCGGCCATCGCATGCCATTCATCGCCCGATGGCCCGGCCACATCCCCGCCGGCAGCAAATCAAAGGAAGTCATCTGCCACACCGACATGATTGCCACCGCCGCCGCCATCACCGGCCAAAAACTATCCGCCAACGCCGGCGAGGACAGCTTCAATCTGTTGCCTGCTTTTCTCGGCAAAAAAACAAAGCCGATTCGCGAGGCGACGGTTCACCAATCCTCGCGACGCTACCTCGCCATTCGTCAGGGCAATTGGAAACTCATCCCCGGGCTCGGCAGTGGTGGATTTTCCAAGCCATCCACAGTGAAGCCCAAAAAAGGCGATCCCGCGGGACAACTGTACAACCTGAAAAACGATCTCGGCGAAAAAACCAACCTCTACGCCAAGCGCCCCAAAATCGTCGAACGCCTGACCGCCCTGCTGGAAAAATACAAAAAAGAAAACCGCAGCACCCCAAAAAATTAATCGGTAAAACGATCAGGGAATGCAGCGCGAAAATCTTC
>WTHH01000350.1:0-2236 GCA_011523195.1 Verrucomicrobiales bacterium | reverse complement strand
GCACCCCAAAAAATTAATCGGTAAAACGATCAGGGAATGCAGCGCGAAAATCTTCCCCCAGCACCGCGATTTCATTTTTGATCGCCTGATTTTCCTCGCGCAGGGATCGAATCACCTCGCTCGCGTTCAGCCAGTAGTGAAAAGAGAACACCCCGAGTATGGGTAAGGCCGCCACGGTCATGATCGCAACTTTGTAACCGGAAAAGTGATTCAACAAAAACCACACCGCAACATACCAACACCCGTAAAACGGCAGGCCGAATATCAGGCGATAAAACGAAACTGTAGCCTTGCCCGGCAACTGAAACCTCGGCGCTGTTACCCGAACCAGCACAAACGGAATCAGATGTGCCAGAGTCCCGATTAACGCCGGCAGTCCGAATAGGGCGCGAACGGTTTTCACCATCTGACGCCCGGCCAAGGCTAGCCCGGTGTAGCGCAATAGCGGTGAGTTGATTCTGATTCCCGCTTGGCCAAGCGCCTCGTGATGCGCCGCCACCCTGGCCGTAATCGCCTCGGCCAACTCGGGATTTTCCGACTCAAAATAGTTGATCGCATCGGCGAGATTTTTGCGGCGCTGTACCCGGGAAACCAATGCCACTTTCTCCTCGCTTTCGTAGGTGGGAGCGAGCCATTCGAGATCATTCAAAAGCGGTTCCCATCGCGCATCCTCAAGATGCACTACCACCGACTTGATTCGCTCATCCAGCGTATAAGTCAGTTCACGCATCGCCAGTTTTTCCTTTCCTTTATACTCCGCAAACCAGGTGGCGGCATCGATCGTTTCCGCGACGGACACCCAGACACGACTTCGGAATCGGGTCTTGTCCTCGAAGTTCAGGTCAAGCGGCACGATCAAGATCGGTTCGTCCCCGTCACTCATTTCATAAGCTCGCTGGGCAATCCGGGCCGCCCCAGTCTTAACCTGTTCCAAGTGCACCAAATCATGACTTTTGCCCTCAGGAAAAATGCCCATCGGCAGTCCCTTGGCCAGATTCTCCCCGGCGACATTCAGTGATTTGACGTTTCGGCGCACGGACGAGGACGACTTGTCGTCCTCCCCGCGATAAGCCGGGATCATTCCAATGGACCTCATGACAGAACCTAGCACCGGGGTCTTGAACAACGGCGCCTTGGCCAGAAAACAAACCGGCCGGTCGGCCGTGATCCCGATGATCACCGGGTCGATCAGTGAGTTGGAATGGTTGGCGATGTAAAGCGTCGCCCCCTCACGCGGAAGCCTCTCCGGATGGCTGACATGAATCGCGGGATAGTAAATGCGAACGAACCGGCGCACGATTCTCCGCAGTAACATCCCGATGGATGAGGATTGATCCGGCATGGCTTCCAGCAGCCTAACCGGATGATACCAACTATGAAATGACAGAATTAGCCGGCCAATTGCGACTCGACGGCGGCGCTGTACAGAAAATTGCCGACGAGCGGCTGGGAGCGGTCGGGCTGGGATTGCTGCCACGTGGCCATGATGCCGTCCTGCGTTTTCAACGTGGAAACGTAGCGACTGCAACCGGTCCCGTATGGGGAGGTGAACAGCGGAAAGTCAAGGGAGAGCCTTTGCATTTTTGGAAACTCGGCATCCCAACCCCAGGCAAGACCTCCGAGTTCCTCGCAGGAATAGCCGCGCGGCCGACTGACCGCCTTCGCGTTCTCATCGAGCGAGCGCAGGCACTCTGCCCCATCGTAAAAGTAAAGAGACAACGGCGGCAGACCAGCCAACAGGCCCACCTGCGGCACAGCCAGGCGATCAGTCACGCGCGCACATGCAACGTCCCACGTTGCTCCGCGCTCCAGCACGGAGCGTGTCTGCAACACGAACTCGCCCTCCCCCTCGCCGCGCTTGGCCAAGCCGGTGTTGGAACTCGACCAGCCGAACGGGTGCGAACAAAACATCAGTGCCGTTCCGCCGGCCGGCGAATCGAAGACGACCGGATCCTTGACGTGCAGCGTGGCACCGTCGTCGGAAGATTGCACCTCGGTCATCGTTGCACTGTCCAGCGCCTCGATGCTTGCCGCCCCGATGCGGTCGATCGACCAGACGCCGGTGCCCGGTTTTTGAAACGAACCCAACGCCTCGGGATACGCGATCCCTTTTTCGGTCGAGACAATCATCTCCACTCCGCTTGGCCCTACGAAAAGTTTACCACCCTCAATCGAAGCCACCGGCGCTTCTGGGCGCGACAAATCCTGTTTTGTAAATGACCGAATCTTCGTGAAC
>WTHH01000312.1:8640-13660 GCA_011523195.1 Verrucomicrobiales bacterium | reverse complement strand
GCGGCGATTGGTCAGGAGTTGGACCGTGCTTCATCTAGCGCAGAGAGTAACGCTGCTTCTCAGGGCGTGAGCGGTCAGATGGGCCTAGGAGATAACCTGACAGATTTTTTCAACTCACTGCAGGCCCTGAGTACCAACCCTAATTCTCAGGCGTATCGACAGGTCGTCATCTTTAAGGCACAAAATCTTTCCGAAAAATTTAATCTCGTGGACTTTCGATTGGGTGAATTGGTTCACGACTTAAACGGGGAGTTTGAATCCATGGTGGAAGAGGTGAATAACACTATCATCGGGTTGCAAAAAATAGGCGACCAAATCAGCAGTGGCGAAGCGCTTGGCAACGCAAACGATGTCCGGGATCGGTTCCACAAAAGGTTGGAGGATTTGTGTCAATTGGTAGATGTCCAGTTTGAGTTTGAGCCTGTAAATGAGTTGAATTCAGGCAATAAGTCGGTCGAGAAGTTAACCCTGTCGATTGGCGGGGTTAATGTAATCAAAAAGGGCGAGTTGGTCGAAAAGCTGAAGCTGTCAGTTCTTGATGAAAACGGGCAGAAGGTGGAGAGGGTTAATGATGTTTTAAAACGTGGGGACACGGTGTTCGTAGAGGCGATTAATTCCGTTGAAGGGTTTCAATTGCGATCGGGTCGAATCAAGGCGGCAATCGATGCGAGGGATTTAACAATCAACGGATTCAAATCATCAATAGACCATATAGCTCAGACGATTAAGACCAGAATAAATGAAGAGTACGTTCAGGGGGCTTCGCTGCCGGTTATACAGATTTCCGATGTTCTTACTGAGGAGTGGGCGGCCGGTTCTTCTGGAACGTTGAGTGTTCAAGAACTCGCCGCAGACCTAAAAGAGGGGGATCAAATTCTATTTTCCAACGGCGGTACATTTACGGTTTCTGAGGATACTGCCATGGGTTCATCCGGGATCAATGGCACCTATCAGGGGAAGACACCATTGACTGCCGGATTGACCGCAACAATCCAGGGCATGAAGTTTTTTGATACGACTGCGGATGGGTTGAAGATAAACGAGCGAATCGAGTCAAACCCCGGGCTGTTTAATGCCAGCGTCGGGGGGGATGCCGGTAATAATGACATGGCATTAAGGTTGGCCAGGATCGCTGACGAGAGACAGGAGACGCTGAGCGGTCAAACGTTTAATGAATCGGTCAATCAGGCAATAGCCGGTTTTGGTCAGGAGTTGTTCAACGTGGAGACTCAGGCGATGGACCAAAAAGCAGTGGCGCGTATGTTGGAGGAGCAGCGAATCTCGCTTGGGGGCGTTTCTATTGATGAAGAAATGGCGAATCTGCTGGTTTTTCAGCGTGCGTTTCAAGCCAACGCCAAGTTGATTTCTGTTCTGGATGAAATGTTGGCCGAGGCGATTAACATCGTTCGATAAGCGGTATGAGAGTAACATCAAATAGTTTTCCCACGGCACTTCAATACCAGTTGGAGTCGCTCGCTACCAAGCAGGCAAGGCTTCAGTCGCAGGCGGCGACTGGTCAAAGATTTAAGGCACCCAGTGAAGATCCCAGAGCGACCCGGAAGGTTTTAGAGTTGCAGCAGGAAGCTAGTCGATTAAGTCAGTACAACGAAAATATCGACATCAGCAGTGAGAAATTGAATTCGGTTTACGGTGCGATTCAGGCTCTTAAAAAAGTATCTGATCGGGCGGGCGAGTTGGCCACCATGGTTGATGACATGAAATCAAGGGATCAACTGGCGGCATATCGGCAGGAAATCAATCAATTGATTGAACAATCCGTACAGATAGCAAACACGAATAATCAGTTTGGTTACATTTTTTCGGGGACGAAATCCAACGCCGAGACTTATGGCATTACCCGGAACGAGAATGGGGAAATCTCTGAGGTCGAGTACCAAGGATCAACCGATACAATTGGAATTGAAATTGCCAAGGGTTCACAGATTTCGGTTGAGATTCCTGGTTCGAATACCACTGAATCAGGAACGCAGGGCTTATTCGAAACCCGAGAAGGAAGCTTCTTTTCGAACTTAATCGAGTTAAGGGATAGGCTTGATAGTGGTACGCGGGAAGATGTAGCCTATATCCGGGAAACGGTGACAACCAACCTGATGAAGGATGAGTCCAATGTGATATATCACATCTCAAGAGTGGGTGCTCTGGAGGCGAGATTGGAAACGGCCAAGACTCTGGGAACGAGAAGGATTACGGCGGCAAATGAGTTCGTGTCGAAGGAGGTTGATGCGGATTTGGCTAAAACCTTGGTAAAGTTGAACGAAATTCAAACTGCGTATCTAGCAGCATTAAAGTCTGGTTCCACGATTATGAACCAATCACTTCTGGATTATGTATAAATGAACTTTGTTAGTGGCAGGATTAGATTATTCCGAATATATTCAATAGTATTAGCCATCACTGTTGCATTCGTGTTGAATTGTGCTCTTGGACAGCCTGTCTCTTCGGATGAGGCAAAAACCGCAACCGCGAATCCAAACATCCCTGGCCTTAATCAGTTAGATGATTCATCTTCTAAGACTTCTGGTTCCGGAACTTTTAATAACAGAGTAGATGAAAATGCAAAAAAAATAGTCCAAGATTTAAATGGGGCTGGCTCTTCGGCAGAAGCCAAAGAATATATCGAAAAGATATTTTCCTCTGATGCTAGCAAAAATGTGAAGTATCAGGCGCAGAAAATATCACTTAGAAAGTTGGCAAGTCTGGCTGAAGAAGAGGGAAGGTTTGAGGATGCACAACAGTATTTGGCTGTGTATGTAAAGCGGTTTCCTGATGATGAATTAATTCCGGTTGTGCTATTGAATCAGGGAGAATTATACCGAAAAATGGGGGCATATGATCTTGAGCGTCAGAAGTGCTATGATGTCATCAAGGCCGCTCAGGGTGTTCAGTTGGATAGAGACAAGTATAATTTGAACTATGTGAAACGTGCTGTATTGACTGCACAAATAAATATTGCAGAGTCTTTTTTTGATGAGGCAAAAAAGATGCCCACAAAATTGGCTGAGATGGGATTTTCCAACTCTGTGGAGCAGTTTCAGACTTTAACCAAATCTGTGAAGCAGTTTCAGACTTTAACCAACTCTGTGGAGTTGTTAGACCAAGGATCAGAGTTCGATGGGTTAGAACTGGGCGAATTGAATAATGTAGATCTTTCACTCAAGTTGATTCGGGCACTGCATGAATTAAGCATTTCAAAAAGGAGCAAATTAAGCATTTCAAAAAGGGGCAACAAAGAGTCGATTGATGCTGATATACAGGAGGTAGAAAAGAGTTTTCAAGAGGTGCATGATGAGGGGGATCGATTCATAAAAAATTACGATGCTGCTGCAACGGAGAAAAAAGGGGAAGTGCTTTATTACGTGTTGCATGCAATCAGAAATTCAAAATTTGAACCTTCCGAGGTTGACTCTTCTGAGCTTTTAAAAGAGTTCGAAGCTTTGTACAAGTTGAGCTCGGAAAAAGATATGAAAACTCTCCCATGGATTCTGAAGGGCGCGGGCGAGTTGGGCCAGTATTTTTTTCAGAAAGGTAAAGGCGAAAAAGGTAAAGATGAAAAAGAAGATAGCTACGAAAAAGCGAGTCTTGTTTTTGGAATGCATGTCGAGTTAATTGCCGGTGGCAAGGGTGAGTCAGAGAAACTGCTCGAATTGCTATATGGATTACAATACGCGGGAACATTGATAGATGAAAAAATTAAACAAAATTCATTGTATAACGACACATTTAATGATGTCCGTGGGATTGTAGACTATGTCAAATCTGGAGCGGAAAAAATAGGTCTAAAATTACCGCTTTTATCCAATTTAGGTGTAATTGGCATGGACGTAGACGGGGACGGCATGGATGCCTATGACGAATTATTCACCGGGCACTCCGACACCAACCCTGATAATGTTCCCTCTCGATCGGAAGTGGATGAAAAGGTGAAGTTGAAAGGGTTGGGCAACGATGCTGGCGGCAAGGATGCGAACGAAGAAAAATTGTCTGTAAATTCCGACACCGCCCCCGACGTTTCAGACAATGAAAAATTGAAGAATATGGTAACGCAATCCATCAAATATTTGAAAAGTCAGGCGAACATCCGTTACAGGCACATTTTACCTGTGCTTTATAACTTGGGGCTTTGTTATGAGAATCTTTCAAATATAGATCAAGCGTTGACTGTGTTCGAAAGGATTCCCGCAGCGGTTGTTAAAGTGAATCCGTTAAAAGGTGAATTTGTTGATGATGCAATTTTTGAATCACCCGACACACCATTGAAGTTTCAAGTTGTTAAATTACTGAACAATACTTTGTATCCGGATGCTGCGTTAGTTTGTCACCTGGGTGGGGAGATCAAAAAGGGGGATGTTGTTCGTACTAAAGATGGTAAAAATGAAATAGAAATAGAGCACTTTCTTAGCTTGGACAGTTTGTTGACTCAGAAACATGTTGGTGATGGGTCTTTGTCGTTGAGGTTGATTCGTGACATGGCGGTCTGGCGAGTCAACAACCTGTCTTGGTTGTCGGAGTTTGAAGATGGGTTGAATGACG
This sequence comes from Verrucomicrobiales bacterium, assembly GCA_011523195.1. GTDB lineage: Bacteria > Verrucomicrobiota > Verrucomicrobiia > Limisphaerales > UBA1096 > UBA1096. The sequence continues at coordinate 9,109 of WTHH01000312.1, read as the reverse complement.
TTAAGTAATCAACATGTAGCGAGCGAGATTCGTTATGTTTTGCGCTCTTCAATTTCAAATTGTGCTCTTCATATTCGGGGGAGTGTATTTGCGGTATTCGTTAGTCTCTTAGCATTCGTTTCGCCGGCAACCTGTGACGATGTTGAAATCGTTGGCGGTAGAAACGGATTGGAAGCCTTGCGCGTTAAATTGGAGAGTGAAATCGATACTTCAAGTAGTAAGGATCAATTCATTAAATCGACTGAACTCTGGCGGTTGTACATCAAATTATTTCCGTTTAACGCCAATAGTGAGGTGTATTTGGCGGAATTGGAAGAAACCCAAAGTCAGTTATTGGAAAAGGGTCAGAATGCAAAAGGTCAGAACACCATTTTGGAAAAGGGTTCATTGAGGGGCAAGGCCCTTTATCTGGGGAGTCATTGTTACCTGTTTCCCAATTCGCCTAAATCTATACAAAACTATGAGACGG
>WTHH01000312.1:0-8540 GCA_011523195.1 Verrucomicrobiales bacterium | reverse complement strand
AGTCATTGTTACCTGTTTCCCAATTCGCCTAAATCTATACAAAACTATGAGACGGTAGCCGATGCAGCTGAAAACGTCGGTATGTCTGCGCTAGAACTTGAAATGCGAGCCAGGGTGTTGGCAGTAAGTAGTAACTCTCCGGGTTATAAAACCGTCAGGGAGTTGGCAATTAAGGCCGAGAAGCAAAACAAGAGCATGGTTGCTATTAATGGGTTGGAATATTTCCAAAAGGGTGAATATCAAGTTGATGGTTATGAGAACTTGAATTTGGGGCCGTCCTTAATGTTAAGTGGGGACATTTACCGCAGGGCGCATCTTTTTAATCAGGCCATTTCAAAGTATTCAGAGGCGATTCAGTGGTGCGGTGATATAAGGTTAAAAACCGCTTCGAGAATTCCGCCTTCTCAGCCGAATGAAATATCAAGTGAAAAAGGAATATTGACATTTTCCGAAGGAGGTAATTTAGCGAAAGTAGCTCTATTCGAGGAAGGTGGCATCTTGAGGATTGAGGATGTGGAGTTGGTGAGGGGGCGGCCATTTGCAAAAATGTTGGAATTCGAACTCGCTACGATTGAGCGAAACGCAAATATCCTCATCGGTCGAGCGTTGATTGAGGATGCCCAGAGTAAAACGCGAGGCGAATCGACTTCAGGGTTTGCTGGAAAACTTTATGATAAGGCGATTAGCCATTTCTCCGCACTACTCGAGCCAATGAGTTTGAACAACTTCTCCGCGATGCCCTACAGATTGGAGTTGTTGAGGGCGTCAATCGAGTTGGCGAGGTATAAGAAAAGTTTTCCTGACGGTTATTCGGAAGCTGAGGATAACTATGCAAGATGTGTTAGTGCAGCTGAATCCTATTTGAACATGGTTTCGGTAACTCGGACAAAGATAAGCCTAAAAGATGGTGAAATGAGTTTTCTGGAGGCTGAAGCTGCCGAAAAAGTAGGGGAAGTTGCATTCGTATTGATCGAGGCTTTAATTGAGATTGGAAGGAAGGGTAAGGCGTTTGAGGTATTTAATATTTATTTTGCTGGTCGGGCATTGGAGGACGAGTGGGCCGTGTTCGCTATGCTTGAATTGGCGGTTGTCCACATTGAAAACAGGGATTACCTGAGGGCTCTGCCGTTTTTGACAGCGATTAGCGAAAGGGGAGCCCGGTTGGGTGTCAGGGATTTGGCATTTGTCGCAGGGTTGATGAAGGGGGTTTGCATTCGCCGCCTCGGGTCTGTTAAGGAGAGATTGGTAGTGGCGGTTAGTCGCAAGGGACGCAATCTGGATTGGGTACCTCTACCCCGATCAATCATGGCTAATAATGAATATGGTGACTCGGTGGAGATGTTCAAATCGTCCAGGGAATATCCGATAGTTCGTTATCCTGAAAAATATCGGAATATATTCATTGATGAAATCAGGGCCGAAGTTGTGGAGGAGTTCATCTCAAGCAGGGACGGGGGTGGGTTGGTTGACGCATTAAGTGCTGTTGATCCAGATAAAGCCCTAGGGGGAGTGGTTGCATCAATGAGTGAATTCGATTTAGATAAGGCCTTTGAAAAAAAGGGCGACACGATTAATTATGATGACAAGCAATTTGTTGGCTTTCATGCAAGTTTGATGCCCACAGCCAAAGTTGTAGCAGATGAGATAGATGATCTTATTGGGTGGATTGAGGGGGAGATAGATAATCTTCAATGGAATCCATTCAAAGAGAAATTGGCCAAATGAATATAGCTGATTTTTTGAATTCTCTTGCAGTTGAGTTGGGCAATTATCTCGAGGTATGCGGCCTGGCGTACCAATTGGTTCAGGAGGAGAATCGTTACCTGAATTCCAGTTCGCCACGCGACGCTTATTCTAAATCCGAAGAAAGGAAAGAACTGCTGGAGAGGGTGTCCGGAGCAATGGTACGAATCAAGGCGCACAAGGCCTTGTGGGCTAAAATCCCTGCCGGGGAACGGGTGAAGCACATGAATATCTCCCAATTGATCAAGCAAAACATGGACTTGATAATGAAGACGGTGATGCTGGATCGGGAGAATGAAAAATTAATGCTTAAGCATGGCATGGTGCCGCCGGATCGTTTACCTTCTTCCTCACAAAACAATCCTGGCGCGGTTGCGGGGATGTATCAGCGTAATCAACCAGGGGTATAACCAGATTCGATGCCCATCGAAAAAGTCATTCTGGCTGAGAGCGACGAAAACCTTCGTCGTACGGTCGCTGAGTTTGTTCGAAGCAAGCGCATTGATGTCGCAGAGGCGGGTACGGTTCAGGATGTGTACGGATATCTTGGCAAGGATGAGTTCGATCTTATCTTCATTGAAGCGAAGTTACCTGAATGTGAGTTGATTGACTTTCTGGGAGACTTGAACCAGCGCTCCGAAAAGCCGTTGGTCGTTCCCCTTGTCAACGGTGATCCGGATTCGTTTGTATTGGAATGCATCAAGGGTGGGGCTTTCGATTTTCTTTCAAAACCATTTTCCCGCGAGCAAATCGAGATCGCGTTGCACAAGGCCGGTAATTACAACCAGATTTCCAAGACCAATGCGGCGATTGTTGAAAGTTCCGTCGATGATGCCGAGCGTGAGATTCTCGGTGAAAGCCAGTTGATCGAGGAGACGCGCAAGATGATCAAGCGAGTGGCTCAGACGCAGGTCACTGTGTTGATCCAGGGCGAAAGCGGAACGGGCAAGGAATTGGTTGCTCGGGCATTGCATACCCAGAGCCCCCGTGCGCAGAAGCCGTTCATCAAGATAAATTGTGCTGCCCTGCCGGAGACACTGATTGAGAGTGAGTTTTTTGGACACGAAAAGGGCGCCTTCACTGGGGCGGTGGCTAAGCGACAGGGGCGATTTGAACTGGCGCATGGCGGAACGATATTACTGGATGAAATCAGTGAGATTTCACTAGCGATGCAGGCCAAGTTGTTGCGCGTGTTACAGGAGCAGGAATTTGAACGAGTCGGTGGCAGTAAGACCATCAAGGTGGATGTCCGGGTCATTGCCACGACCAACCGCGACTTGGAAGAGAGTGTGGAGAAGGGCGACTTTCGTCAGGACTTATTTTTTCGACTGAACGTCATTCCGATTTACGTTCCGCCGTTGCGGGAGCGCGTTGGCGATATCCAGTTTTTGGCGGAAAAATTCCGTGAACTATTCGTCCGAAAACACGGTGTCTCAGTTGAGGGATTCAGCGATGCGGCGGTTGAGTCGCTTGGGAACCACGATTTTCCGGGGAACGTCCGTGAGTTACAAAACGTGGTCGAGCGGGCGGTAATTCTTTGTGGCCCTGACGGGTCGATTGAGCCGGAGCAGTTGAACCTGCTTGGCCAAGCGCTTGGCCAACCGGAGAGGCAGTCCGCGAAAGGGGCCAAAATAGATGAGGCTGCCCCGGAAAAAGATGGGTTTCCCAGCATGGATGAAGTTGAAAAGGAACACATCATCCGTGCTCTTGGCCAAGTGGACCATAACCGAACCAAAGCGGCCAAATTGCTGGGGATGAACGTCCGGACGTTACGCAACAAGATTAATGCGTATCGGGAGGAAGCTGAGTCGGAAGAGGACTTGGCTAAGCTGGGCGATAAAGACTAATTCGCGTTAAAAGGACACTGTTTCGGGTTGCCAAGGAGGGATCGAGGCGTACCATTGCGCCAACAAGAGGTGGCTTATGAGTTGTTTGCGTGACATGAGAGGCGTGGTGGCGATTGGGGTTGCGTGCCTCGGCGCGGTCGTCGCTGCGGATGGCGCGACGGTAGTGGATCGTCAACTCGTTGCAGACAATCAAGCTCGGGAAGATGGCAGGATTATTCCCGGCCAACCACTGGGCGATCTGGCCTACCTTCGCAAAGCTACCATCGACGTCATAGGCCGTATTCCAACATTCCCCGAGATTGAGCAATATCAAAAGTGGCCCAAGGCCAAGCGCCGGGAGCTGTTGCTGGATCACTTGTTCAAGGGCAAGGGGCTGGCGGATCGGTGGACTATTTTCTATGCTGATTTGCTGCGGATCCGGAGTCGGGCTGAGGGAGGCAACCGCCTGCTGGCGTATGTTCATCAATCCATAGAACAAAACAGACCCTGGGATGAGATGGCCAGGGAGCTGATCGCAGCGAGCGGTTCCTCCGGCAATACTCCGTCCGTTGGGTTCCTGTTGTCGGACGAATCCGACCCGATGACGATGGCCGGGGCGACAGCCCAGGTTTTTCTCGGCGTGCGAATGGCGTGTGCCCAGTGCCACAATCATCCCTTCGACAAATGGCGGCAGAAGCAGTTTTATGAGCTTGCCAGTTTCTTCGGGAAAACCAAACAGATCGAGAGTCGCCTAAGCAGTAAAACCTACGTCACCGAGGGTGAAGAAATGAAGGTACTCTGGCCTCCGGAGAGACGAAAGCCGAAGGAAAGGTTCCCGGTCGTTCCCAAGTTTCCGTTTCCGGTTGAGGACTTCAGTGTGAAGCCTGACTACCTGAAGCGGCTAGAGGCGTTGCGTGCGGGTGAGGCGTTGGCTCTCAACAAGCACAAGGAGTCGGAAGCGCTGGATGCGCTGATCGATTCTTCCGGTGGGAAAAAGGGGCTCGGGATTGGTGTTGAGCCTGTGGCGTTATCGGTGAGTAAAGAGTCGCGCGAAGACATCCGGAAACTGGACGTGAAGGGGGATTTGTATCGGAAGAGCGAACTTCGCCGTCAACTTGCGGATCATGTAGCCGGGCCGCAAAACCGATACTTTGCACGCAACATGGTGAACCGGGTCTGGGCTGAATTGATGGGGCGCGGTTTTTATCACCCGATCGATGATTATCAGGGTGAAGTGACGCATCCAAAAACGGTGGACTATCTTTGCGATGAATTTGTTGCGAATGGGTACGATTTGGCGCACCTGATCCGGGTGGTAATGGAGACGGATGCCTACGCGAAATCGACATTGAATGCGGACGTCGAACTGGAGGACATTGATATTTCGCGTTCCGCATTTGCTTCGGGAACCAAGCGCCGGATGCTCAGCGAGGTTTTGTACGACAGCGTGGTTGTTGCCGGTCACTTGCAGGATCACAAGTGGCCAAAAGGTGCCAACATTCGGGAAGTGGAACGGCGGGTTCGTGTGCCGCTTGACACCGAGCCTGAGGATAAGATCGAGCTGGAATCGGAGCCGGAGTCTGGTGACGGGAAAATGGTGCCGAAAAAGCCAAAGGCAAACCCGTACAATCTGGAGGAGGTTATTTCGCTGGATTTCGATCAGTTGGTCAAATCCGATCTCGACCGTGACATCGGTATGATGAAGGCCAAGTCCGACCAGGAAATCGAGGCCGAGCGCTTGGCTGAGATGGCGCGAAAGAAGAATTCCGTTCGCCGGCGTTACACCTACGAGACCGTCGTCGACAAGGTGGATGACAACCCGAAATTCTCCAGTTCGATGAGGATGTCCACCCCGGCTCCCCCGACGCATTTCCTCCGGGTGTTTGGTCAACCGTCTAGGGACGGTCTCGGGGAGTTCAGGGATCACACCCCCTCAATGCGGCAGGCGTTGATGATGCTCAACGGTAAAGCCACCCATGAAGCGGCCCGGGTGGGGCCGTACGAGCCGATGCATCGATTGCTCACCGGCAAAACCAAAAACTTGGCCAAGGCGATCGAGTTGGCTTACCTCGAGATTCTTACCCGCAAGCCAAGTGCGGATGAGTTGGCTGAGGCTGAGGCTGTGCTTGGCCAAGCGCCACTCGAGGGCATGGCCGATCTTCGCTGGGCGCTACTCAATAGTCACGAATTCCGATACCTCCCATAAAATTGACTGACAAAGACGATGAAAGATACAGGATGTTTTGATTACCAGATGACCCGACGCCGGATGCTGCAGGCGACCGGGGCGAGTATTCTAGGCATGCCGGTGGCGAGGTTGCTGGCTGCATCCGGCCAGACGGCTGCGGCCAAGGCGGAACATGTGATTCTATTCTGGAACGGCGGAGGGATGAGCCACGTGGACACATGGGACCCAAAACCGGGTCGTCCTGTGCAGGGTGAATTTTCGGCTATCGATACCTCGGCGGACGGTATTCAGATCAGCAGCATTTTTCCAAATTTGGCCAAGCAGATGCATCACTGCGCATTGGTTCGGTCGATCGCCGGCACCAACGGGGCGCATGGGCGGGCGACGTATGAATTACAGACGAGCTACAACATGGATCCCTCGCTAATTCACCCTGGGTTGGGATCCATTGTGGTGCATGAAAAAAATCGGCTCGGAGATCTGCCGGCATTCATCACCATCAACGGTCAGGCGGCCAAGTCCGGTTACTTTGGTCAGAGCTGTTCCGCATACTTCATCGGTGAACCGGGAGAGAAGGATCCCTACCTCTCCTTCCCGACCGGCATCACCAGCGCCCGGGGCAACAAGCGACTGGATTTGCTGGCACGGATGAATGCCCGCGCCACCGGGAAAACCGGCGTGACGGATTTCAAGGCAACGGACACGGCGATCAAGGAGGCGGTTTCCCTGATGAAGAGCCCGGCCCTCAAGGTGTTCGACCTCGACAAGGAAAAGCCGGATACGCTGGCCCGGTACGGTGACTCGGACTTCGGTCGGGGAGCCTTGCTGGCCCGTAAACTGGTCGAGACCGGAGTGCGGTTTGTGCAGGTCAATCGCGGTGGTTTTGACACTCACTCAAACAATTTCCCGGCGATGGAAAATCACGCGCTGGAGATGGATCCGGCACTAGCGGCATTGGTTGAGGATCTAGCGGCGACCGGCAAGTTGGAGTCGACACTTGTCCTTGTGTTAAGCGAGTTTGGCCGTACTCCGCGTATCAACAACAACGCCGGTCGCGATCATCATGCCCGTTGCTTCAGTTGCCTGATGGCCGGAGGCGGAGTACAGGGTGGCCAGGTTATTGGCGCATCGGACAAGGACGCGATGGAGCCGGCGGAACGTCCGGTGAAGCCAAGTGACATTCACGCTACGGTCTGCCACGCGCTGGGCATTGATCACGAGAAGGAAGTCTACACGCCGCAGGATCGTCCGATGATTTTGGTGCGTGAAGGCGCGGAGCCGGTTCACGAACTGTTCGCATAAATGCACCGCAGACGTTCAAGTCAACGCCGCCCCATTAGGCGGCGTTTTTGCATCGAAGGCCTGTTCTTTACTGTGCTTGGTCTGGCGCTGACCTATGGCACTGCGCTTGGCCAAGCGGATAAAAAATCGGGGGAAGACAAGCCAAGCCTGCCTCGTGGATCGATCGTTGAGGATCGCGCCGCCCGAAGGTTGATGGAAGCGGGGGATCTTCGAATCGAAGCCGGGGAGACCGACAAGGGGTTGGAGTTGTGGCGCTCGGTTATTGAGCGGTATCCGCGCAGCAAGGTTCGTTTTGATGCGCATATGAAGCTGGGTGAACACCACCTTGCTGTGTTGGCGGATCATGCCAAGGCCAAGATTCATTTCGAGGCGGTTTACTCGGAGGAAAACCGGAACGAGGATCAACGGGCGTTGGCGTTGCTAAAAACCGGCGTATGCCAATTTCAGGCAAGACAATATGCCCAATGCTTCAAGGTGTTTCGACAGGTCATCAAGGACTACCCGGTTTCGCAACACGTGAACCGCGCCTATTACTACATTGGCCTAGGCCATTTTAAGCTGGGACACTACGGGCGGGCGATTGAGTCGCTTGAAAAGGTCGGAACGGTCATGTCAACCAATCAACTTGGCCAAGCGAAGCTGGAGATCGGCAAGCGACTGTTCATCAAGGTGGAGGATGCCGACCTCGCGGTCTTGGCCAAGGATGAAACCGTGGAAGCCACCTGTAAAACCACTGCCGGGGATCAGGAAAAAGTGCAGTGCCTGCCGCTTGGCCGAAACGTCCGTGTGGTGCTGGGTTCCGTGCCGACGCGACTCGGGAAGCCGCAGCCCAACAACGGCGTGCTCGAAGTGTCGGGCCGTGACGAAATCAACGTCGAGTACAGCGACGAACACACTGCGGATGGAAAACTCAATCAATCCCGTCTCCGCAAACTATCGGTTGCGGCGAACGGAGTCGTCCGGGTCATGGACGGCGCATTTGTCGATCCAATCGAGGGGGTGGTGGTCGGAAAGCAGGTCAACGTCGAGGCGGTTGATGCCGACCGGGACCAGACTGATGATGCCGACTGGGTCGAGGTGCAGGTGAAGTTGTACCGAAAGAAAACAGCGGAGGAGATCGAGGAGGAAAAGAACGCTCTAGCGGCCGAAAAAGCGCTGGAAACAGAGTCCTCCGAGTTGGTCATTGCCGAAGACGCTCCGGATAAACCATTAACGAAAGAGGAGCAATTTCAGTTGCAGTACCGGTTGATCGATCAATCCAAATTGCTGCTCACCGAGACGGTCGTCGAAGAGTCCTCGATGGAACTAGAGGAAACGGATGCTGAGCCTGTCGAGGTGCCAGCGGAGCAAGCCTCCATCGACGACTTGTCGCCGGGAGATCTCACGGAGGATCAACCCGGGCAGAGCGAGTTCGTCGAGTTGGTTGAAACAGAGGCGGAGGACACGTCCATTCACACCGGGTTGTTTCAGGGGGCACTTCC
>WTHH01000206.1 GCA_011523195.1 Verrucomicrobiales bacterium | reverse complement strand
ATTTTTACCCGCGCGATAATCGATGAAGCAACCCAGATGCGGGCAAACCGTGTGCAGCGCCTTCACCTTGCCATCCACCTTGCGAAGGTACACCGCCCCGATGCTGATGCCCTTGAACTTGTTCCAGGCATCCTCCTTGTCCGCGATCACAGAGAACTTGGCCGGGATGCCGTTAGCCGGGATCGCGTCGAGCGTGGTCACACGGATGAACCCGTCGCCGGAGCTGCTTTTCTCACGGGTAAGCGGATTCAGGTAAGCCCAGATACCAGCGCCAAATGGGAGCGCACTGACTAGCCCGCCAATGGCGACGCAAAGAAACTTGATGAACCCATGACGCTCCTCCGCCGGCTCCGGCTCGATTGGCGCCTCAACCTCCGGGATCCGGCAGGCGACCGGTGCCAGTTCTCCGGCGGGAGCCTCGGGAGCCGGCTGCGGCTCCGCTTGGCCAAACGATCCATCCGCCGCCGGTTGCTCAGGCACGGCAGGGCTATCGGGCTGGTTTTGCTCGTTAATATCCACCTTGAGTCGCGCCGAATTTACATCTTGGCCAAGCGGCCTCCGAGTAAAAAACGCGCTGGGCCAAGCCGAAATTCAATCCGTCACAGCCGCAGGTGCTCCCAAAGATCGGCCGGTTGCAGTCGGAGATTGATGTAAAACTCGCCAAACCCGCCATAGCGTGCGCTCACCTCGTCAAAACGCATTTCGTAAACGATCTCCTTCACGGCATCCGTCTGGTGCGCCATCAGCGTCACGCCCCACTCCCAGTCGTCCAGCCCGGTCGAGCCGGTAATGAGCTGCTTGATGCGGTCGGCATACGTGCGCCCCACCCGCGCGTGACCGGCCATCAACTTTTTGCGCGCATCAAAATCAAGCGAGTACCAGTTGTCCGCCCCATCGCGGCGCTTGAGCATCGGATAAAAACACATGACCTCCCAGTCCGGCATCTCCGGATACAGCCGATAGCGCTCGTAGTCCTTCCGCATCCCGGCCAGCTCCTCCATCTTCGCGTCGAACTCAGGCGTGCCTGGCTCGAGCCGGAACTCGCCCATCACCCGGCGCTTGGAATCCTCCTCCGTCGGCATGTACTCGCTCAGTTCCGTCACACTGAGATAATTGTACACCGGCACCAGCGCGCCGCCCGGGAAGCAGGCCTCAATGTCGCGGTGCAACTGCGCCACCATTCCAAGCTCCTCGCCGAGAATGAAAAACGCCAAATCCGCCTTGCCGCCAACGTTGGCGTAGGTGCGGATGCAGGGGTGACTCGCGTTGGCGTTGGCCTCGCAGAGCGCCTGCAGCTTGGCCTGTGCCTCAGCGGAAGCGCCCTCGGGGAGCGACTCCCAAAGCTGGCGGTCGACCGAGTAAAACAAGTGCATCACGTGGATGCCCTGATCGAGTTTGACTTGTGGTAATGCCATGGGAAAAACCGGCGAACCGGCAGGCCAAGTTAGCCCAAGCTCTCCCCCGAAAACAAGGTCGCTTGGCCAAGCGCTTGGTTTTTAAATTCGAAATCCTGAACAAATTCATAAAAGGAAATTCGAATGCCAGCTCTGCGGATCTGATAAATCCACGGGGAGCGCACGCGGCGAGCCGGCGGCGGCAACACGCCAGCGGCCTGTGCTCCCTCCAACCGAGGACGTCTGGGACAGCCGTCCCTACCTTGCGCTTGGTTTATCGGGGGCCCGGCTCGAATGCTTGGGCGATGAACGGCCACATATATTCCGGGTAAAACCGGTGGCCACCGGTGCCCCACTTGAGTTCCGTGTGGGCGGCCGAGCCTGAGTAGCCGAAGATCGTCTTCACCTGCCGACCAAGCGCATCGACCGTGGGGCGGTGGTGCAGGCTGTCATTTTCCCCGTGAACCAGCAGGAGCCGCCTCGGCGCGATGAGGCCGGCCAATTCCTTCCAGTCGCCCCAGTTGCGCAATCCCGGAACGAGACAGCAGTCGCAGTGAAAAACATACCCCTCGGCGGTCGTCACGGAGGTGAACGAACAGCTCGGTATCGCCACGGTAACCCGTGTGTCGATCGCCGCCGTGTAGGCCGTGAGTACGCCTCCCCCGGAGTCGCCGATCATGATGATTTTTTTCGGATCCACCTCCGGCTGTTTCACCGCCCAGTCGAGAATGCGCTGCATGTCCCAGACCCGTTCCGCAGTCGGGGTGCGCCCGGACAACAAACAGTGGACGAGTTGGGCTCGGCACGGGCGGTTGCCGTGGCGTCCCTTGGGGTCGGGCACGAGCACTTCATTTGCCAACCCACGGGTGGCGGGAGCGATCGCCACGAACCCGCGTCGCGCCGCCTGCGCGGCGATGTGACCCTCCCGCGCCAGGATTTCCTCGCGGTGTTTTTTGTTCCGGAACGCTCCCGCGTAGGAGTGCAGCCCAATTTTGTCGTGACCATGGGGCGCGATAAAGAGTGCCATTGGTCGTTGCTTGCCGGTTGGGACAAGATAGTAAAATGGCACCCGTATCCCCGGCTCAGTTTCGATCGTGCACAACCGGCGCGTGAACACTCCGTCCACCGTGTTGTGTTTGCCCTGCGAAACCTTGACTTCAAACCCGGCCAACTCATCACGCATTTGCCCGAGGCCGATCAACTTTACCAACGCGGCTCGAGCCGATTTCTGCCACGCCGCGACGTCCACCGCCGGGTGAAACGCATGCTGCTGTTTTCCCTTTTGGATGCGTTTCAAATAGGAAGCCACCGGCTCTTCGTAGCTCACGAACGGCTGGGCCCGCTTTTCATCTGCTGCCGGCAGATTGACGAATGCAGCGCAAACCGTGGCCATAAAAATAAATCGGAAAGTGGACGAAGCTTTCATTTTCGCAAGTGGGGTCACAACCATCTCGGCTGTTCAACGAAATAATGATTTAACAAATTTGCCTTTTTTCTGGCGTGCCCCGGGTAGTGCCCATTTAATCCGTCCATGCGCCGTCAAGGATGACTCTCGAAACGATCCAATTCCCATTCGGTGACCGTGAACTCCCGTTCTCTCATCCCGCGGAGGAGGCGGAAATGATCCTCTCCGTGCTCGGCGGGGAGGATTATCCGCTGGCAGCCACTCGGGTCGGGAGCGATGCGCCGGTCATCATCGACGTCGGGAGCAACTGCGGCGCGGCGGCGGTTTTTTTCAAAAAACACCATCCCGGCGCACGGATCATTTGCTACGAGCCTTCGGCTTCCACCTTTGAGTTGCTGAACAAAAACGTGGAGGGGATCGATGGGATCGAGACTTACCAGTGCGGCATTTGGGACAAGGCGGGCACATTTCGGCTACACCACGCTCCCAACGCACACTCCGGGGCGGCCACGCTTCGGCCCGGTGACAACTGGCCAAGCGACCTGCCCGGTGAGGAGATCACCACCCGGACTCTCAGCAGTGAACTGGCCCGGCTTGACCTCACGGAAGTGCGCATTCTCAAGGTCGATGCCGAGACGGCAGAGGCCGAGATTCTGCAGGAAGTGCTGACCGGTTCACCGGACGTGCCGATCCACAATATTTTCGTCGAGTACCACGGCATCGCCATCCGCAAGTTTCTCACGGAGGAACTTTCCGTCCGTTACGATGTTCACCTTTGCAA
>WTHH01000329.1 GCA_011523195.1 Verrucomicrobiales bacterium | reverse complement strand
TGGATGGCCGGGAAGTAGTCTTCCTTCCCCGCCACGGCCGTGGCCATCGGATTCTTCCGAGCGAATTAAACCATCGCGCCAATATCTGGGCGATGAAACAACTTGGAGTTTCCTGGATCATTAGTGCCAGCGCAGTCGGTTCTTTGCAGCAGGAATATTCTCCGTGTGACATTGTTCTGATCGACCAATTCGTTGATAATACCAAACAGTCCGCAGCTCACACTTTCTTTGGCGAAGGTATCGTGGGGCACATTCCCTTTGCCGAACCCATATGTGAGAAACTTCGCCAACTCTTGTTAGATGCATCTCATAGCTTGGCAGTGAAGATTCATGATCGTGGTACGTATGTGAATATGGAAGGCCCGGCGTTCAGCACACGAGCTGAATCTTTGAGGAACCAAAAACTGGGTTTTGATGTTATCGGAATGACGAACCTCGGGGAGGCCCGATGTGCGCGTGAAGCGGAGATTGCATATGCCACACTTGCTCTAGTCACGGATTATGACTGTTGGAAAGTTGAAGAAGAGCCCGTCTCTGTGGAAACGGTGATTGCCAACATGACCAAAAATGTAACGAACGCGAAGGAGATTATTCGAAACGCATTAAAACTAATACCAAGCGAGCCCAATTGGCCAAGCCAGCAAGTGCTGGATAACGCGATCATGACTCAACGCAGCGCTTGGCCAAGTGCTACAATTGACAAGTTGAAGCCGATAATTGGAAGATTACTGTAAGTGTTCCACGTGGAACATTACAGGTCTCCGCAGCAGGTGTTGTGAGGCCCTGGACGGTCAGCTGCATCCGAAGTGGTCGTTTTTTCTCCCTTCCCTCTTTTTATCCAAACCATTAGCAGAGAGATATCCGTGGGATTGATCCCCGAGATGCGTGAGGCCAAGCCGACGGTTGCCGGTTGGATTTCCTTCAACTTAAGCCGTGATTCAGTTCGTAAACCAGGGATCTGTTCGTAATCAATCCAATTAGGGATGGAGCGTGATTCCATTTTCTTGAACTGTTCCACTTCTGCCTCCTGCCTGTCGATATAACCGGCATATTTCACAGTGATTTCAACCTGTTCCGCTACTTCTCGTGTGATCGGCAGTTCCGGCTGGGGCAAGTCTTTGTGGGTGTAATCATTCCGTTTTAGCAGTTGCTCTAATGAATCAGTGCCAACACGGGTATTGCGGATTCGCTCCATCTCAGCATCATATTGCTGTTTTTTTCTTTCAAACAAACCAAATTGACGGTCAGAAAGCAGACCAATCTGTCGGCTTATCTCACAAAGTCTGAGATCCGCGTTATCCTGCCTGAGGAGCAAGCGATACTCAGCTCTTGAAGTAAACATTCGATATGGCTCAGCGGTACCCTTGGTGATGAGGTCATCAATCAGTACCCCGATGTAAGCCTGATCTCTTCTTAGGACCAATTCAGGCTTCTGCTGAACTTTTAGCGCTGCATTAATGCCAGCGATGAGTCCCTGAGCCCCGGCTTCTTCATATCCGGATGTTCCATTGATTTGTCCGGCCAGAAAAAGATTTTCACACGATTTCGTTTCGAGTGTGTTCTTTAGCTGGGTAGGAAACGCAAAATCATATTCAACCGCATAAGCGGGTCTGAGTATTTCCGCATTTTCGCAGCCAATGATGGACCGGACCATTTCATATTGGACATCAAACGGTAAACAGGTTGAAAATCCGTTGACGTACATTTCGTCTGTGGCAATCCCTTCAGGCTCCAAGAAGATTTGGTGCCTATCCTTATCGGCAAAACGAACGATTTTATCCTCAATAGAAGGGCAATATCTAGGCCCAACGCCTTCAATCTCACCAGAATACATTGGGGATTTATGCAGGTTTTTCCTTATGATTTCGGCGGTTTTGTTGGTTGTGAAGGTAATATGACAGGGTAATTGGCCGTTTAACCGATCCAAAGTGGAGCCGGGAGGATATTTCCCGTCGGAATGGCCGATATCTTTTGGATTAATCCCGGAATGTTCCACGTGGAACAATTCCTCTTTCCAAAAACTGAAATAGGGAATGGGCTCGTCTCCTGGCTGTTCTTCAGTCTTTGAGAAATCGATCGAACGCATCAGGAGCCGGGGGGGGGTACCTGTTTTTAATCGACCCAATTTCAGACCAACAGATTTTAATGATTCGGAGAATCCGCCAACGGAACTTTCTCCAGCTCTGCCGCCAGTTTGTTTGTTGGCTCCAACGTGCATCAGTCCTTTTAGGAACGTACCGGTGGTAATGACCACCATCGATCCGTTGTACTGGATCTCCATCGTAGATTGCACGCCGGTAACCTTGCCCCATTTGTGAACGAGACCGGCAACCTGCCCCTGACGCACATCCAAGTTGGGTTCGCGTTCGCAAATCCATTTCATTCGAAACTGATATGCTTTCTTGTCGCACTGTGCCCTGGGCGCCCGGACTGCCGGACCCTTCTTCGTGTTGAGCATGCGGAATTGCAGCCCAGTCATATCCGTACATTTCCCCATTTCACCACCGAGAGCGTCGATCTCTCTTGCCAAGTGTCCCTTAGCTAAGCCGCCTATAGCGGGGTTACAGGACATCTGTCCGATGGTGTCTGCGTTCATTGTCAGCATCAAAGTTTGGCACCCCATCCGGGCCGCAGCCAATGCGGCTTCAACCCCAGCGTGTCCGCCGCCGACTACGATGACGTCGAATTTTTTTGGGTAAACGAACATCAACTATTTAGATTTGAAACGTGTTGAGTCAATGGATTCTGACTCATTGCTTACGATTCCTGTTGAGGGATTTTCGGTAAGGCACTGACAAATCTGAAAGATATCTTCCCGGGACGATTCGACGTCAATACCGGATGCCAAATCCTCAATGGAGTATTCAGTTTCAGCGTTTTTTCTTAGAAAACCGACTATTTTTTGCTGTAGCTCAATAATTTCTCCAGCTGCCTTTTTCCCAGCTTCCACTCCCGGTTGGTGGTAGGCGTTTACATTTATCATGCTAGAATAATATCCGACAGCACGTTCATACAGGGCGATCAAAACGCCAGTATTAAAACCATCAATAGTACTAATATTAATGGTTATTGATTCTCTGTTGTTTTCATAAAGCGCCTTGCGTGTACCTTGATAAAATCCGTCGAGGTAGTTGCCTGTGGTGATGCCTTCCTCGACTTCCATCGAGAAGCCATTACGGTCGGTCAGCACACGGATGAACGTCACGAAAAAATTGTTCACTCCTTCTCGGAGTTGCTGCACGTAGGCGTGCTGATCGGTGGATCCTTTGTTTCCGTAAACGGCGATTCCCTGATTCACAACATTTCCATCGAGGTCCAATTCCTTCCCAATCGATTCCATGATGAGTTGCTGCAGGTACTTTGAAAACAATTCCAGTCGATCCTTATAGGGGAGTATCACCATGTCTTTTTTTCCGTGACCGTCACCGGAGTAGTACCACATGGCGGCGAGTTGTGCGGCCGGGTTTTTTTCAAACGAATCGCTTCGATTGACTTCATCGCATGCGGCGGCACCCCTGAGAAATTCATCGATTTCAAATCCCTGGAGCGCGGCCGGCAAGAGGCCAACCGCAGAGGTTTCGCTGGTTCGGCCACCGACCCAGTCCCACATGGGGAAGCGTTGAATCCAACCCCCGGCCGTAGCCACCTGATCGAGATTGCTGTCCTCCCCCGTAACGGCTACTGCGTGGTCGGAGAAAGATAGTCCTGCCTCTTCATAGGCGGCCTGAATTTCAAGCATACCGTTCCGGGTTTCCTTAGTTCCACCCGACTTTGAAATCACAATGACAAGCGTTTTTCCAAGTAAATTGCCCAATTTTTCCTTAATTTGATCGATCCCATCGGGATCGGTGTTGTCGATGAACCATGGTGTCATCCGGTCTTTACCGGGCTGTGTGAGTGCCTTGGCGACGAACTGTGGGCCCAGCGCTGAGCCTCCGATTCCGATC
Source organism: Verrucomicrobiales bacterium (assembly GCA_011523195.1). Lineage (GTDB taxonomy): Bacteria > Verrucomicrobiota > Verrucomicrobiia > Limisphaerales > UBA1096 > UBA1096. Next base: position 9,790 of record WTHH01000329.1, on the reverse strand, counting down.
ACCAGAAAGTGTTCGAATTTTCCATCGGCACCGTTGATTTCTCCGGCGTGCACCTTGGCTGTAAACGCCTTGATGTCTGCCAAGGTCTCGTCGATGGCAGCCTTGATTTCCGGAGTTGGGGCCAGATCGGAGTTGCGCAGCCAGTAGTGGCCGACCATCCTGTTTTCGTCCGGGTTTGCGATGGCCCCGGCCTCCAGTTCGTCCATCGCTTTGAACGCCTTGGCCAAGAGCGGACGCATCTCCTCTATGAATTTCTCGGTGAAATCCATTCGGCTGATGTCCAGGCTCAGATTGATGGAGGGAAATTCGGTGTAATATTTTTTGAACCGTTCCCAGAGCTGATTGCTATCGAGTTGTGGCATGTTGAATTCGACTGGGGTCGCTGCCGAAATGGCAGAACAGGTGAATCGAACATAATCGCCAGCCAAAGGCAATCCGTTGCTTTGCGCTTGGCCAAGTGTTCTGAATTCTTGAACCGCTTCGGCGGAGTCTTTAGAAGCGTGGACGTCATGCCGGTCAACGATCGCATTCGCAGCAAGGTCAGCAAGCTCCCGCACAAGCCGGGGGTGTACCTGATGCGTGACCGGTTTGGCACGGTGATCTATGTGGGCAAGGCCCGTGCGCTGCGCAAGCGGGTCAGCCAATACTTCCATCCATCTCGGAGGCACGGCTGGGACTTGAAACTGGCTGCGTTGATTGAGGCCATCGAGGACTTCGACGTCCACATCGTCAAAAGCGAACCGGAGGCGCTTTTACTCGAGAGTAAATTAATTAAAGAATTCAGACCTAGATATAATGTCAGTTTTCGGGATGACAAGAATTATTTGTTGATCAAGGTTAACCTGAATGACGCGATCCCGAGGTTTACCTTCACACGGATGCGGCAGCAGGATGGGGCGAAATATTTCGGGCCGTTTGTCAGCGGGGGTGCCTGTCGCCGCACGATCACGATGTTGCGGAAGAAGTTCAACCTGCGCGGCTGTCGCCCGTTGATGCCAACGGAGCGTGATTATAAGCATTGTCTTTATGGGCATTTGCAGCATTGCTCTGCGCCGTGTGTCGAAAAGGTGTCGCTGGAGGATTACCGACAACAGGTTTCTTCGGCCTGCGAATATCTCGAGGGCCAGACTGCTGGCTGGGAGAAGGAGCTAGAGGTTGAGATGCTCAAGGCGTCGGAGGCGCGCGACTTTGAGAAGGCGGCACGGTATCGCGATATGATTCAGGATTTGCGTGAAACCACCAAAAAATCACGAAAATTCACCCGTATGCCGGTGAAACTGCCGGGGGCGATAGACTTCAAACGCGACCTTGCAGCGCTTCGCCAAGCGCTTGGCCTGCCGGAGCCACCCAAGCGGATCGAGGGCTTCGACATATCGAACATCAGCGGCACATTCATGGTGGCGTCGATGGTCAGTTTCCTCAATGGAAGGCCGGATCGGGCACAGTACAGGCGGTTTCGCATGAAGAGTGTTGTGGCGCAGGACGACTTTGCCTGCATGGCGGAGACGGTGCGGCGGCGGTACAGCCGACTCAAGCGGGAGCAACGCCCGATGCCGGATCTCATCCTGATCGACGGAGGCAAGGGACAGCTTGGGATGGCCTGTCGCGAGTTGGACAAGCTTGGCCTGGGTCAACTGCCGGTCATCGGCTTGGCAAAGGAGTTCGAGGAAATCTACCAACCCGGCGAGAGTAAGCCGCTGCGGCTTGGCCTCGACAGCGGGGCGTTGAAGCTGCTTCAGCGAGTACGCGATGAGTCGCATCGGTTTGCTAATAACTACAATGCCGATCTGCGATTGAAGAAAATTTCAGAGAGTGTGCTGGATGATCTGCCAGGAATCGGCGGCAGCCGAAAGGCGGCGTTGCTGAAGCAGTTTGGATCGGTGCATCGGCTGCGCTCGGCCACGCTGGCTGAAATTCAGCAGGTGCCCGGCTTCGGTAAAAAATCGGCGACGGCACTCAAGGCGTTTCTTGAAACTCGGCCGAAGTCCAGCAAGTGATCAGCCCTTCGGCGGGCCGGTGGTGGTTTGAAACTTGGGCACGGATTCCGTGATGAACTTTGCCATCTTGGCGTAGGTTTCGTCTTCCGCACCCGGTTGACAGATGGCGAAGTAGGAGATGTAGGCCCAGCGCTGCAGCTCTCCCTCGGTGAGCAGACCCTTGGTCATCGTCCACATGCGGTCAAAGTGGTCCGTCGCCAGTTTGTCGTCTGCGACGAACCAATAAACGTAGATGCCGCGCATTTGCACTTCGTTGCCGTTGCTGTCCCGGAACGGTCGGGACGTCGTCAGTTTCATGACCGGTAAATCGTAGAGATGAGGCTGCGCGATTGGGATATCTACGACCTCGCGGTGGTCGATGGTGAAGCCCTGCCCGGGCAGACAGTATTCCGGTTTATGGATGGAGGTGCGGTCGTGCCCCATCAATACAACGTTATTCTCGATCCAAGTCTTGTCGGGAAACGTGTAGCGGCGACGACCGTAGGTGGTGTCTTCCGGTAACCATTCCAGTTCCTTCGTGGTGATGGGCGTTGCCTTCGAGACGCACTGCATTACGTCTGGCGGCAGGGCCACGCCGTTGGTGCGGACGACTTGGTTGGTCTCGTTGAAAATCTGCATCTCGGCCAACCGCACCCCGGGGTTTCCGAGCGCGAAAGTGAGCTGACTGAGGAAGGCGGTAGACACCCCGATGAGGACGAGGAAAACGATCAAAATCGAGATGGCTTTCTTATTCATCGCTTTCCTCCGTGATCGGTTCCGGATTAGTTTGGTCGTCCTCTTTGATGACACGACCGAGAATAAACACGCCGATAAAAGCGGGCACATAGGGCAGCAGACTGAGGATGCCGTTGTCGTGCACGAAGTTTCCTGCCGCCTGTCCGCCCCCCGGTTTGGCCGTCTCGACCATTTCTGCGGCAAAGATTATCAACGTCAACCGAAGCACATTTCCCGCGACGGCCAATGGGAATGCCGACAGGATGATCACGCCGGTTTTCCATTTTTTTGTGAACGCCACAAACCCGTAGATGGTGAAGAAGGCGAGCGTAACGATCAGGCTCCGCAGCCCGCTGCACGCCGCGGCGATGGCGTAGGTGTAGCGCCGTTGTGAGTCTGAAATCTGTACGCCCTCCTGAATGATATCGATCCCCAGCAAAGTTCCGCAGATCCAGCCGGTGATGTCGGAGGCGATGTGGCTGAGCGGCACCGTCACCGTTTCCGCCATCGTGCCGACCGGCACGCCAAAGGCAAAAAGCAGGCACGGAAAAAAACTGACGCGCAGCCAACTCGGCCCCCAGACCAGCCCGGTCAACGCGTAGATTCCGAGATAAAAACCGACGATAGAAACCCGGGCCTGCTGAATCACGTACCCGACCAGATGGATCGCCAGCGCGATGGCGACCAACGCCAAGGCTGGCCACCACGTTCGCTTCGGCACAGCCAGTAACTCGTCGCGTTTCCAGTAGCACAACCCGAGCACAATCAACGGAATGATGTAACCCAGCTCGTCGTCCTTGGAGGTGCTGTAGGTGTAACTCATCCACGCGTAGAGGGAGTGAGTGTCAACATACCCGAGAGTGGAGTTCCCGAGAAACTGGAAGAAAAGCAGCCAAGTGCCGATCAGCGCGAGAAACAGCGGCTTATCCGGTAGCCCGCCCCATAGGCGTGAGATTTCATCCATCACGCTGGGTCGTGGTGCTTCGTTTTGATTCTCCGGCTCGCTCATCGAAGGCGCGGCAGCTTAAACAGTCGACGACAAAACCGCGAGCAAACCCTACGACCAGGTGCGGCGCAGCAGGTCTATCGCGTTCCCTCCCATGATGCCGTCGATGTCCTCCGGCGAGTAGCCGCGGCTGGCCAGTATGGTGGGTATTTTTTGCAGGTCGGCTATGGTGTCCATGTCACCGGGCGACTGTTCGCGGCCAAAGCCGCCGTCGAGGTCTGTGCCGATGCAGGCGTGTTTTGCATCCCCGGCAAGCTGGCAAACGTAGTCAATGTGATCGACGACATGCGATAGGGCCACCCCGGATGACTCCGGAGTAGTCACGCCGCGTTGCCAACCGGGGATGAGCATCCAAGCATCGAACGCCGCACCGATGACGCCGTCTCGCTCGATCACTCGCTTGAGCTGCTCGTCGCTGAGCTGGCGGTCGCCCGGCACCAGCGCGCGGCAGTTGCAATGGCTGGCCCAGACGGTGCCGCCAAACAAATCCATCGCCTGATCGAGAGACTCGTCGCTCAGGTGGGTGACGTCGAGAATGATGCCGAGGCGCTCCATCTCGCGGAGCAGATCCGGTCCCGCTTGGCCAAGCGGTCCGCTTTCGTCCGTGCCCGGCGCGTAGGTGCCCGGGCCGTAATGCGCCGGGCCAAGCGCGCGCAGGCCGGAGGCGTAGGCCTGTTCCAGATGGCCAAGGGTGACCATCGAGTCGGCCCCCTCGAGGCTGAGCAAGTAGCCGATCGGGAGCGACTCAGTCGGGCCGGTTTCCCACTTGGCCAAGTGCGCCTCGAGTTGCTCGAGGTTGGTGATCTGTGCCAGCTCGCCCTGTTGTTCCATTTCGCGGTACCAAGCCAGCTGGCCCTGTGTCTGTGCCCAGGCCTGAGCTGGCGAGTGCCAACCGGGCAACGGGTTGTGGCGCTTGGTGTAGCGGGCGATCTGCGTCCCAACAAAAAGGCCGATGTTTCCGCGACGCATCTCCGGCAGGCTGACTGTGCCTTGGCCGCGGTCCGGTTTGTCGGTCTGGCCGGCCTCGCGTTCGCGAATTTCTACGAGTGGCCGCGACAAGTCGCGGTTCCACTCGAGCGCGTTCATCGACAGGTCGAGGTGGACGTCAAAAATAAGTGGGGCTTTTTCCGGCATGACAGGGCGCCGGCTGCTTGGCCAAGCGCGGCAACAGTCAACGGCACAAACTGCATCCTGTGAAGCACGGAGTCGGTGAGGGTTATGCGCTTGGCCAAGTTCGGGAGCTGATTTAGGCTCGCGGTTTGGCTGCCGGCCGGCAGCCAAACGACACGATGGGGAATCCAAACGACAATTCAACTGAGCCGAACAGCGGTGATGCGGCGCCGGAGTCGCTCGATTTCATCCGTGAAATCATCGCGAACGACCTGTCCAGCGGGAAGCATGCCTCGGCGGTGACGCGGTTTCCGCCGGAGCCCAACGGGTACATTCATATCGGGCACGCGAAGTCGATCTGCCTGAACTTCGGCGTCGCGCAGGAAAGCGACGCAAGTGTCTGCCACCTACGTTTCGACGACACCAACCCAGTGAAGGAGGACATCGAGTACGTGGACTCGATTAAGGAGGATGTGGCTTGGCTTGGTTTTGACTGGGGCAAAAATCTTTACTTCGCGTCTGACTATTTTGAGAAACTTTACGGCTACGCGGTTGAGCTGATTGAAAATGGTAAGGCATTTGTCTGCGACCTAACGCTGGACGAGATCGCCGAGCATCGCGGCACCCCGACTCGCCCCGGCAAAAACAGTCCGTACCGCGATCGGTCGCCGGAGGAAAATCTCGAGTTGTTCGAGCGTATGCGGGTCGGCGAATTCGAGGACGGCACGCGGGTGCTGCGGGCGAAGATCGATATGGCCTCGCCGAACTTGCACATGCGCGATCCGGTGTTGTATCGCATCCGCAAAACGCAGCATCACCGCACCGGTGACAAGTGGTGTATCTACCCGATGTACGATTTCACGCACTGCCTGTCTGACTCGATTGAGGGCATCACCCACTCGCTGTGCACACTGGAGTTTGAGGTGCACCGGCCGCTTTACGACTGGGTGCTGGATAATGTTGAGGTTGATTGCCACCCGCGCCAGATTGAGTTCGCCCGACTGAACCTGACCTACACCGTCCTGAGCAAGCGTAAGCTTTTGTCGCTTGTGGAGGAAGGGCATGTCGACGGCTGGGACGATCCCCGTATGCCGACAGTTTCTGGGCTGCGTCGGCGCGGGTACACCCCGGCGAGCATTCGGTCGTTCTGCAAAACCATTGGCCTGACAAAGTTCAACAGCCTCACCGATGTGGCCCTGCTCGAGCACAGCATCCGACAGGATTTAAACGAGACGGCCGAGCGGCGGCTGGCAGTCCTGCGGCCGCTCAAGGTGGTCATCACCAATTTTGAGGAGGGCAAAGTCGAGGAGCTTGAAGCGGTCAACAACCCGAAGAATCCCGAGGCTGGCACGCGCACGATGCCGTTCACGCGGGAGATTTACGTCGAGCGCGATGACTTCATGGAGGATCCGCCAAAGAAGTTCTTCCGGCTGGGTCCGGGGCGCGAGGTGCGCTTGCGCTTTGCCTTTTTCATCACCTGCCAGGAGGTCATCAAGAACGCTGCCGGGGAGGTGGTGGAACTGCACTGCACCTACGATCCCGAGACAAGAGGCGGGAACGCCCCGGACGGACGCAAGGTCAAAGGCACCATACACTGGGTGTCGGCAGCGAAGGCGTTCGAAACGGAAGTGCACCTGTACGACCGGCTGTTCACGGTCGAGGATCCCAACAGGGAGGAGGACGGCAAAACGTTCATTGACCATCTCAATCCCGATTCGCTGGAAGTAATCCGCGACGCCAAGCTGGAGCCGGGGCTCGCGGACACTGAGCCGGGTACGCTGTATCAGTTTGAGCGCCTTGGCTATTTTTGTACTGACGCAAAAGACTCGCAGCCAGGCAAGCCGGTTTTCAATCGCACGGTCACGCTGCGTGACGCCTGGGCCAAGCAGCAGGCCAAGGGCTGAATTCCGGGCGGGCGCTTGGCCAAGCGCGTTGCCTTTTGGACGCGAAACAGTAAACTCCCCGCGTGGGTTGCAACGCCACATTGGACGACCTCTGTCAAAAAGTATGGAACGGTGAGCGCATCACCGGAGCCGAGGCGGTGGAGCTGTACAGCCTGCCGCTACAGCAACTCGGCGCGCTGGCCGACCGCCGCCGTCGTCTGGCCAAGGCTGATGATTACGATGGCCAAGGCAACGACATCGTCACCTACATCGTCGATCGCAACATCAACTACACCAACGTCTGCAATGTCTACTGCAAGTTCTGTGCATTTTGGCGCTCGGAAAAACAGGACGACTCCTACGTCATCACGCACGATGAGATCGACAAAAAAATCGAGGAGACCGTTGCGCTTGGCGGCACGCAGATTCTCATGCAGGGTGGTCACCATCCCAAGTTGGACAAGCAATGGTACCTCGACCTGCTATCGCACATCCGGGTCAAGTTTCCGCAAATCAACATCCACGCCTTCAGCCCGAGCGAGTTTATCCACTTTCGCGATGTATTCGACGAGCCGCTTGAGATGTTGATCCGGGACTTCCGGGACGCGGGGCTGGGCTCCATCCCCGGCGGCGGCGGTGAAATTTTGGTGGACGAGATCCGCAACCGCATCGCGCCGCTCAAGGCAATGAGCGACGACTGGCTGGAGGTGATGGCCATCGCGCACAAACTGGACATGGCCACCACGGCAACGATGATGTTTGGCCACGTGGAAAACATTGAGCACCGTGTCGAGCATCTCGAGCGAGTGCGCCGGCAGCAGGATGAAACCGGCGGCTTCACGGCGTTCATCGCATGGACGTTTCAGGCCGAGAACACAAAGCTCAAGGCCCCGACCGTCGGCGCAAATGAATATCTTCGGATGCAGGCGTTGAGCCGGATCTACCTCGACAACGTGCCCAACATCCAAAGCTCTTGGGTGACGCAGGGGTTGGAGATTGGCCAGGTGGCGTTAAAGTACGGCGCGAATGATTTGGGCAGCATCATGATCGAGGAAAACGTGGTTTCCGAGGCCGGCACGACATTTTGCATGGGCGTGGCAGACATGCAGCGGTTGATTGAGGGCATTGGCTACACGGCGCGGCAGCGCGACAACTGGTATCGACTGGTCGATGGTCAGGCAGCAGCGGCATGACGAATTTGAAACAACAAAAGAGAGATATGAAACTTGAGCGCTTGGCCAAGCACTTGGCCGTGGGGGCACTTGGATTGGTGGTGGTCACGATGGCCGGGTGCCGTTCTCCCAAGGGCGACAAGGAGACATTTAGCCTCAACGATCGGGTGACGTACAATGCTGCGTACGACGAGGAACTCGATTTTATTTTCAGCCTCTCGGAAAAAGGCAAGTGGGAGGAAGCCGAGGCCGAGATCGGGTTGTTGCTGCAGAAGCACCCCGACGACGCCACGCTGCAGCGGATCGGGGAATGGGTGACCACGCAAAAAACCCTGCTTCGCCAGCAGGCAGTTGAGGATCGCATCCGCAGCATCAACGCGAAGCAGACCGGCATGAATCCCTCTCTCAAGGAGCTGTGGAAGGAAAGCAAGGATCGAGGCCTGCCGCCCCGGAAGGATCTGCGTGATGCGCTGGAAATGATCGAGGCCACACCATATGTGCCAGAAACGTATGGCAAAGAGGTCACCAAGAAAGGCTTCCTGTTCGACGCCAACAGCGAGCGGGGCCGGATGTCCGAGTTGCTGAAAAACAAGGTGACCGTTCAGGCGGACAATCAGCCGATACAGCAGATCCTGTTCGACATTGGCAAGGAACACGGAATCAATTTTGTCGCAGACCAGGAGATGGAGCCTATGCAACAAAAGCTGACGCTCAATCTCGAAAAGGTGACCCTCGGCGAGTTGCTGGCCTACATCTCGCGCAACACAGGCGTGAAGTTTCAGGTCGGCGAGGACTTGATCTGGGTGATCGATGGCAAGGCATCGAAAGAGCTAATTGAGGAGACGCGGTTTTACCGTTTGCGCAGGGGCTTCATCGTCCCGGCACAGTTTGGGCCGGATGAGGTGGTCTCAGTCACCACCACGCCGGCGGAAGGCCCAAGTGTCACGAAGGAAACTGCGACGTACGAAAAGTTCGTCAACGACAGTAAGTCGCAGAATCCCTCCATCGAGGAGGCAATCGAAAAATTCTTCAAGGGCGAGTTCATGATCGATTACGAGCGCAATCTGATCGTGGCCACCGGCACGCCGTCGCAATTTGAACTGCTCGAGAAGATCATCGCCGAGTTCGACCGCCCGATACAGCAGGTGCTGATTGAGGCGCGTTTCATCACGATTTCGGAGGCGGCATTTCTTGACCTCGGCTTCCGCTGGGCCTCGAGCATCGCCAACGGCGCGGTCAAGGACCAGACCGGGATCAGCCGCGGCACACTCGGCGGCGAGGAGGGGATGCTCACGCGTGTCACGCTGCGAAACGTTTTTCAGGACAGCGATATCCTTTCGTCGACTGACTTGTCCGCCGCGCTCACTGCCCTGGAACAGAGCGGCGAGAGCCAACTACTCAGTGCCCCGCGCCTGACGCTGCTCAACAACCGGCCCGGCCGCATAAACGACGGCGAGGTCAACTACTACTACGAGCAATTCACCATCGAGGAAACCGTGCTTGAGCGGGTATCCACCGCGAGGCTCGTCCCGACCGGCAAGCCGAGCAAGATCACGGCCGGCGTCTCGCTCGATGTCGTCGCCAGTATCGGCGGCGACGGGCAAAGCATCCTGATGGCTCTGCACCCGGTGGTAAATCAAAACGTCAGCTACGTCTCGCTTGACGGCCAGACCGTGGAGGAGGTGGACAAAACCGACGACAATCGCATGCAGATTTTCCTACCAAAATGGCGAACACAGGAGTTGTCCACGCGCGTGGTTGTGGGGACAGGGCAGAGCATCATGATGGGCGGCGTGCTCGAGCGTGAGCAGCGTACGGTGGTCGAGTCCGTGCCGATCCTTGGCAACATCCCCGGTCTAGGCTCGCTGTTTCGCAAACGTGCCACGCTCGATAAACCGCGGTATTTGC
>WTHH01000141.1:1242-3602 GCA_011523195.1 Verrucomicrobiales bacterium | reverse complement strand
TGACAGCGAATGCAGTGTATGGCCAAGGTGGGTACATTTCGGTGGTGGCGGACACCTTTTTGCCATCGATCGACTCGTTGATTACGGCGTCGTCGGAGTACGGGGCGCAGGGAGTGGTGGAGATCGACTCGGTGGAGACGGATATTGGGGGAGGATTGGTGATCCTGCCAGACGAGTTGAAGGATCGCTCGGTGAACTTGGCGGAGCGCTGCGCGCTGCAGTTGCAGGGAGACGTGAGCAGCTTCTTCATCAACGGCCAAGGCGGCCTCCCAGTGTGGTCCCGGGAAAACTACCTCCCCGAAATATTACAATTGGAGGATGACTAAAGGTAGTTGATTTAAATGGAGCCGATCGGTACGTTGCGAACCGCAACTAACCTGAGACAAATGAGAAATAACTGTATTTGTTTGATAATGGCCCTGACTTGGGTTGTGACGGTGATGGGCCAGTCGTCTGGTGAGGAGAAAGGTACGCTGCCGCCCCTGAATGATCTGGACATCGTGGAGGCTCCGAAGGAGGTTTTGCTTAAGGGGATTGAGTTTGATGGGAACACGGTATTCTCCGATGAGGAGTTGTTCGCTTTGGTGAAGGAACGTGTCGGTAAAAAAACGGGGGTGGAGGAGTTGGAGGCGATCCGCAAAACGATTTCCCAGCATTACTTTGATGCACAGTATGTGAACTCCGGGGCGGTGATCGATGCGCAGGACATGTCGAACGGCGTTCTTGTGGTGCGCATTGTCGAGGGGCGTCTTGATAATATTAATGTACTCAATGAAGGCTGGCTGCGTTCGGGATATGTCACCAGTCGGATTCACCGTCAGGTGAGTAATCCGTTGAATCTGGATGACCTGAAGCGCGGGCTGGAGTTTGTACGGCGCGACGAAAAGATCCGGAAGATTAATACGGCACTGGTCCCCGGCGATGAACTGGGACAGAGCCACCTGGACATGATCGTGACAGAGAACAGGGTGTTCGATGTCGGCTTGGGTGTCAGCAACCGCCGCCCACCGAGCGTGGGAGCGGAGGAGGCGGAGGTTTATTTCGGAACGAAAAACCTGACGAGCCTCGGGGACACGTTGCGGGGCAACTACACATTGTCGCAGGAGGGCATGGAGGAGTGGGATGTGGATGACGGAGGGAACTATTCGTTGTTCTACAGTCTGCCGCTAACGCGTTGGGACACGACGCTTGATTTGGGCTATAACCAGAGTGATTACGTCATTCTTGAGGAGCCGTTCAACACGCTGGACATCGAGAGTGACACACGTATGTACTCGGTGGGGTTGAGGCAGCCGATTTACCGCGACCTGCAGCATGAACTCAGCCTGACCCTCAAGGGTGAACATCGCCGGAGTGACGTGTTGGTTTCCGGGGAGCCGTTTTCGATTTCGCCCGGCTCGGTCAATGGACAAACTCGCATCTCTGCACTTCGCCTGAGTCCAGAGTACGTGTACCGTTCACAGGAAAGGGTGATCGCGGCTCGAACCACGTTCTCCTTCGGATTGGATGAACTGAATCCCATCCTTGGAGATGAGTTTGATCCAGAATATTTCACATGGATGACGCAGGCTTCCTGGGTGGAGTCGGTCTCTGAAAACGACACCCTGCTCGTGGTCAAGTTGTTCCACCAATACACCGATGACAGGGTGGTTTCGATGGAGCAATTCAGCCTCGGCGGTGTCAACACCATTCGGGGTTATCGTGAGAACCAGTTGATCAGGGACAACGCCTTCATCATCTCGCCAGAGCTGCGCTTCCCGGTCTACAAGGATCGCTACGGCAAGGCTCTGGTGTACCTGATTCCGTTTGTGGACTACGGCATTGGCTGGAATTCCAACGGCCCAAGGGAGCGGGAGGAGATTTACAGCGCGGGACTGGGCGTGACGTACAACCCGACCGATCACATCAGCATGTCGCTATACTGGGGCCACGGGTTTGAGGATTTTGGAGTTCGAAATAACAACGATCTGCAGGACGACGGCATCCACTTCCAGTTGCGGCTTGGGACCGCATTTTGGGATCCAACTGTCAACGCTGTGCCGGAGAAATAACGATGAAACAATTACTCACAATTCAATTGGGCAACGTGAAGTGCGCCGCGTCCCGGGTGGCACTCGGCGGGGCCATCCTGCTCGGCCTGTTATCCGCGCCATCGTTTGGCCAAGCGGCCAAGATGGAGCCGAACCTGACCAAGTTGCTTGGCCAAGCGGCGGCGTATCAGGCCAAGGGGCAGGTAAATCAGGCGGAGAAAGTATTGAAACAGGCGCTTAGCCAAGCGCAGCAAGCCGGCGACAAGCGCTCCGAGGCGATGGTGAAGAACAACTTGGCCAGTCTTTGGATTTTGGCCAGCAAGAAATACC
>WTHH01000141.1:0-1232 GCA_011523195.1 Verrucomicrobiales bacterium | reverse complement strand
CTACGAGGATGCAGTTTGGAACTACAACGAGGCGGTGAAACACGCCGACGCGGCGGGCGACAACGAGCGCGGTGCCCAGTGCCGAATCGGCATGGCCACGGCTGCCGCCTTTCATGGCTCAATGGAATTGGCCAGCGGGTATGCTGCCAAGGCTGATGAAAATATCGCTGCGTTGAAGGACGGCAAAAAGAAGGCACTGCTTCACATCAAACTCGGCGACGTCTACAGCCGGATGATGGACGCAGCACCGGACCGTGAACAGCGCGGGGCATTTCTGGTCAAGGGCGGAGAGCAGTATCGTAAATCCGTCATGGAGGCTCGAAAGGCAGGCGACGAGGCGAGTCAGGCCTATTCGCTTGGCTTCCTTGCCGGACTGTATGAGACGGAGGGGCGTTATGCCGAGGCGTTGCAATTGAGCCGTGCCGCGCTGGACTTGGCTCAGAAAAATAGCCTGCCGGACGCCGTTTACCAGTGGCAATGGCTGGTGGGCCGCCTGCATAATCTATTGGGTGATCGTGATCGGGCGATTGATTCCTACCAGACGGCGATCAGTAACCTGCAGACGATTCGCAACGATCTGGCCATTGTTTATGGCAATGTCAACAGCCCGACAACGTTCCGCGACTCAGTGGGTCCAATCTATTACGAGTTGGCGGATTTGATCCTCAAAAAAGCCGATGACACGAAGGATGCCGCAGCACGGTCTGAGTTACTGGTTGAGGCCCGTGAAACGGTCGAGGCGCTGAAGGGCGCGGAGTTGTCGAACTACTTTCAAGATGACTGCGTGAACATGGTTAACTCCGGGGCGAAGAGTATCGGGCAAATGTCCCCGACGGCGGCGATCGTTTACATCGTCCCGCTGGAGGATCGATTGGAATTACTCGTTGAGACAAAAGACGGGCTCGACAAGGTGTCGGTCGACGTGAGCAGCCAGCGGTTGATGGAGCAGGCAAGATTGTTCCGTCATCATGTCGAGCGGCGGACGACCTATTTTTTTAAGGACCACGGAGAAGCGCTATACGCCTGGTTGATCGAGCCAATCAAGCCGTTGCTTGAAAAGAGCGGCGTGGACACATTGGTATTCGTCCCGGACGGCGCGTTGCGGAGTGTCCCGATAGCCGCGCTTTACGATGGGCAAAACTACGTGCTGGAGCAGTACGCCGTAGCGGTGGCTCCCGGTTTAAGTCTGATCGAGTCGCAGGAGGCGACCACGCCCAACTCCCGGTTTTTGT
>WTHH01000194.1 GCA_011523195.1 Verrucomicrobiales bacterium | reverse complement strand
TGCTGAGGACAATTCGTGCCGCCGACCATTCAGCTTGGCCCTGCGAACGGCGATCTCGAACATATGCGTGATCTTATCCGCGTGGATGCCACTGCCGGTCATACGCTTGCCGAACTGGCTCTCGTACAGCTCCCCGCCCCGCATCGATCGCACTTGATTCAGCACCTTATCCTTTCGGTCTGGAAAATGTTGATCCAGCCACTCCTCGAACATCGGCGCGACTGCGTGTGGTAGGCGCAGGATCACGTACCCGGCACTGGTCGCTCCTGCCTCGGCGGCGGCAGCGATGATCTTCGGGATCTCGTGATCGTTGATCGCCGGGATGATCGGCGCCACAAGCACACCGGTTGGGATACCGGCCCCGGACAACTCCCGTATCGCCCGCAACCGGGCCGCTGGGGGAGAAGTTCGTGGCTCAAGAATACGGCGCAATTCCGAGTCGAGCGACGTCACGGAAATAAACACGTTCACCGCGTCGTAATTCGCCAACTCCTGCAGCAAATCGAGGTCGCGGGTGACGAGGGCGTTCTTGGTCACAATGCCCACCGGGTTACGGCACTCGGCGAACACCTCAAGGCAGCGGCGCGTGAGCTTGAGCCTCCGTTCGATCGGCTGGTAACTGTCGGTGTTGGGACTCAGCGCGATCGGCTCCGGCTGGTAACTGCGCTTGGCCAATTCCTGCCGCAACAGCTCCGGCGCGTTTTCCTTCACCACAATGCGAGACTCAAAATCCAGCCCGGAGGAAAAGCCAAGAAACTCGTGCGTGGGCCGGGCGAAGCAGTACACACAGCCGTGCTCGCAGCCGCGGTACGGGTTGATGCTTAGGTCGAACGGTACGTCCGGGCTGCTGTTCCGCGTGAGCACGCTCTTGGTTGCGTCCCGGTAAAACTCGGTTCGAACCGGCGATGGCTCGAAGTCGTCCGTCCCATCCGGGTCGTTCTCGAGCGACAGCGACTCAAACCGGTTCGCCGGGTTGCTGATCGCGCCCCGGCTCCGACGAGGCGGCGTGTTGTGTGCAAAATCGCTCAAAACCGTAGTGTTCCGCTTGGCCAAGCGTGGGGCAAGTTATCCTTTTCTTGCCATGGCGAAATGCAGTTTTTATGTTCCCTGCCCCGATGGGAGACCATTCCGACCTATCAGATATCCGGGCGCAATTCCTGCCCTCGCTCGACCCCGATTTTCAGCCCATTTCGCTGGTTTTACGCCAGGCCAGGCGGCGGATAGCCAATGGCGCGAATGCAGTCGAGCTGACCTTCCTGCTTGAGCGCCTGCCCGGCGACCGCTCCGTGCATCGTATCAGTGTGACCAACCCGGTCGACGACGATTCCAGCGAAGTGGAGCGACTGGCCGAGCGGATTTGCAAATTCCTGCTCTGGCAACAAGGCGCGAGCCGCGTGGGCATCCACAGCAGTGACGGCAGCGACCGCTTGGCCAAGCGCTTGGCCAAGGTGTACAGCGCCGACGGCGCGCGTGCCTTTGATGCAGACATAATGCAGCGCACCTATGGCCGTCCGCTGGTCATCGAGTCGATTGTCCAGGCGGAGGCCGAGGCGACCGACACCGCCAAGGCGGTCGGAGGCCATCTTGACGGCTGCCGCATCGGGTTCGACCTCGGGGCCAGCGACTACAAGCTGGCCGCCGTACAGGACGGCGAACCGGTTTTCACCACCGAGATTCCGTGGGACCCCCGCGTCGAGGCCGACCCCGCGTGGCACCGCGCCAAGATTAACGAGGGCCTCAAGCTCGCGGCGGAAAAGCTGCCGCGCGTGGACGCCATCGGCGGCAGCTCGGCCGGGATCATCGTCGACTGCGAACCCCGCGTGGCGTCGCTGTTTCGCAGCGTGCCGGACGGGCAGTTCGCGGAAAGAGTCCGCCCGATTTTTCGGAGCCTTGGCGAGGAGTGGGGTGTCCCGTTCGAGGTAGCCAACGATGGCGATGTCACCGCATTAGCCGGCGCGATGTCGCTCAAGACCAACGGTATACTGGGCCTCGCGATGGGCTCGAGCCAGGCGGTCGGGTTTCTCGATCAACAGGGCCGCATCACCGGCTGGCTGAACGAGCTGGCCTTTGCGCCGGTGGACTTTCACCCGGCCGGCCCGGTGGATGAATGGTCCGGCGACATCGGTTGCGGCGTGCAATATTTTTCACAGCAGGGCGTGGTGCGCCTGGCCAAGCTGGCCGGCATCGACCTGCCGGACGCCCACCCAGCGGTGCAGCTCAAGCATGTGCAGGAGCTGCACGAGGCCGGCGACGAACGGGTGCCCCCGATCTTCGACGACATCGGCATCTGCCTCGGGTATGCGCTTGGCCTGTACGCGGAGTTTTACGACTTCAGCCAACTGCTGGCGCTTGGCCGGGTAACTTCCGGGCGTGGCGGCGAACAAATCGTCTCCCGGGCGGAGAAAGTGCTGCGCGGGGAATTCCCCGAGTTGGCGGAGAAGGTGCAGTTGCAGTTGCCGGATGAGAAAAGCAAGCGCGTTGGTCAGGCGGTCGCCGCGGCGAGCTTGCCAAAACTCGGCGCATGACCGAACTTGGCCACGCGGCAGCCCAAGCCGACACTCCCCAATCGAATTGAATCCAACCCGATGATTTCATTTTCCAACCCGAGTGCCGACCTGTTCATCCCCGACAACGCCGAGCCAAGCCAGGCGCTTGGCCGCACGACGCACCTCGGCATTGGCGCGCATCAGGACGACCTCGAGGTGATGGCACTGCACGGCATCCTCGCCTGCTACCAGTCGGACGAACGCTGGTTCGGCGGCGTGACGGTGACCAACGGCTCGGGCAGCTCGCGGACCAACCAGTATTCCGATTACACCGACGAACAGATGTGCGCCGTCCGCGCCGAGGAGCAGCGCAAGGCCGCCGTCGTCGGCGAGTACGCGTTCATGGCGCAGTTAGACTACCCAAGTTCAGTGGTAAAACAACCCGGCAGCCCGGACTTCGCGAACGATCTGCAGTCGATTTTTTGCGTGGCAAAACCGCGGGTTGTTTACACGCATAACCTTGCGGACAAACATGACACCCACGTGGCGGTGGTCGTGCCGGTGATTCAGTCGCTGCGCGAACTGCCGGAGGCGGACCGACCAGCCGAAGTCTACGGCGTGGAGGTGTGGCGCGACCTGAACTGGTTGATCGACGACGAGAAGGTACTGTTCAACATGAACGACCGGCCGAATCTCGTTCGGGCGCTGATCAGTATTTTCGATTCACAAATCACCGGTGGCAAACGCTACGACCTCGCGCTCGAGGGGCGACTCCGTGGCAACGCCACGTTTTTCGATTCGCACGCGGTCGATCAATCGAAGATGGCCAGCTACGCGATGGATTTGAAGCCGCTGGTCGATGATCCCTCGCTGGACATCGCCGAGTTTGTCGACGGGTTTGTGCAGCGTTTCCGGGACGACGTCCGTTCGCGGGTGGAGCGTTTTTTGAACTGACGCCTACTGCGTCTCCCCCCGGGTCACCTGCAGGAATACGTCCTCGAGATTCATTTCCTCCGGCTCGAGCGCGGTCAACTGCAGTCCGCCGTTCACGATAATCGTCGCGATGACTGAGGCGTTCTCCTGCGAATCGGCCAGCTCCACGCGGATGCGGTCGCCGCTTTCCTCCAGCTCGGCCTCGGCCACTTCGGTACGTTCGCGCAACAGCTCCAACGCGCGGTCGGTGTTCTCCGCCACAGCGACCCGGTACGCCTGTTTTTTGGAGAACTGACTCTGCACACCCTGCACCGGGCCGCTGTAAATCAGTCCGCCCTTCTCGATGATCGCCACCCGGTTGCAGAGAGTCTCCAGTTCGCTGAGGATGTGCGACGAGATGATGATGGTTTTCCCAAGGCGCTGAAGCTCCTGCAGGATGGCCATCATCTCGATGCGCGCGCGCGGGTCGAGCCCGCTGGCCGGTTCGTCGAGCAGGAGAATCTGCGGATCGTGCACCAGCACGCGGGCGAGGCCGATGCGCTGCTGCATGCCGCGGCTGAGCGCCCCGATCAAAGCGCCTTTTTTTTCACTCAGGCCAACCAGCTCGAGCACGTCGTTGATCGTCTGCTCGCGCTTGGCCGCACCGATGCGGTAGCACGCCGCGAAAAAGTCGAGGTACTCGGTCACCTCCATGTCCTTGTACACGCCGAAAAAATCCGGCATGTAGCCGAGGATGCGCCGTACCTGGTCGGACTCGGTCACCACGTTGTGTCCCATCACCCGGGCCGTGCCGGTCGAGGGCGACAGGAAGGTGGACAGGATGCGCAGCGTGGTGGTTTTGCCGGCGCCGTTCGAGCCGATGAACCCGAACAGGTCCCCCTTGTTCACCGTGAGGTCGAGGGCATTGAGCGCGGTCAGTTTGCCGTAGTGCCGCGTGAGGCCGAACGTCTCGACGGCGGCGTTGGTGACCGGCGGCAGATTGGTGGGTGGTTCGTCTGACATGAGTGTGAATTCTGTTGCGCTTGGCCAAGCGAATCAATCGGTGTTGGGTACATCCAATGGAATGCGGTAAACCGTCCACGCTTGGCCAAGCTTGGTTTCAAAGAGTCCGGTGGACGGGATCGGCGCGTGGTCGTTGACCAGCAAAAACAATACCGCCCCTCCCCGGCTGATCAGGCCGCTGATGTCGATCCCGCCCGATGAGTCGAAGTGGTTTACGTTCCTTGAAAATGATTCGATGTGATCTAGCTCGAGCGCGCCCGGCATCGAGCCGCAGACAAAATGCCGCAGCACCGGTTCAAGCCTGCCTTGTTCCGTGTTACCGAAGGCGCGGTTTCTGGCCTGGATGGAACGCTTGATCACGCCGCTCTCAACGTTGACCACCCCCTCGGCGTATTCTGCGGTACGGGTGACCAGTCGGATGGAACCGTCCGCACCCGGCGCGACATCGATACCCTCCGCCTCGGCGATCTTATTGTCGACTACCAGCGCGGCATCGACGATCGGCTTGTCCAGTTCGTTTCGAAATTTTACCTGATAACCGCCTTCACTCGCCCGGGTCAATTCCGCCTGGACGGTTGCCTTGCCGCCCTCGACCCATTCCGTGCTGAACATGCGACTGGTCCAGATGGGCACACGCGCCTGTACCTCCAGTTTTCCCGGGCTCATGCCGATGACAACCGACGACTGGCCACCCCGGGAAAAGCCGGCCTGCTCCGGCCGGAACGCGCCCGCCGCCAGCGCCCCGCCCAAAGGATAATCCCGGTTCGAGGGCGAGTAGATCGAGGCGTAGCTACGTCCGCGTAACGTGGTTTCCTTCCCCGGCAACACATCGACTATGTGCGCCTCGTTGATCTCCAGTTGACCCGCACGCAACCGATAGCCGATGTAGTAGATTAGCAGCGAAAACAAAATCACATACGTCGGGAACGTCAGCCACGTCAGCATCTGTTTGTTGATACGCTTGAGCCAGATGCGATCCACTGGGCCAATAATGACCAGATAGGCAATCAACAACAGGATCAGCCAACCCACCGGCAGCTTGCTGATTTGGCGGCTATCCAGCATCAGCCCGTAAACGCCATCAACATGTTGCCGCCCGTAACCACGCGGAGGATTCTCCGAGGCGAACCACGCGGATTCGATCCCAGCCAACCCGGCCCAGAGCCATGGCCGGTTGTCCCATGATTTAACCGGCTCACGCTCGGGATTGAATCCCAGCACCGTCACCTGCCCGAATCCACGATTGGCATGCGACACCACCGTCCGGCCATCGACCTGCAGCACCGGTTTGCCTCCCTTCATTCGCAACGGAGCCGCGGCGATGTCGCCTGCCGAGAACACGCCGTCGTCATTCTTGAGTGTATAACCCGCTCCGCTGAGCCAGTTGTGAATGGATTCGTTCACGGTCAGGTTCTGCACCTGCCCAAACTGGGCGTTGGCCAGCTCCGCGAGCCACGGCGTGCCGGTGACGTCGGACGGCTGATCGACCCCCAAGATCAGATGCCCACCACCGCGCACCCAGACTGAGATGGCGTCCGCCTGCTCTGCCCGGAGATTGATCGCGCGGGCGGAGTTAAGATACAGCGCTGTCATCCCGTGTAGCGACAGCGGGTTGTCCGGAAAAATGTCCGGCTGCAGATGCGCCACCCTCGGCGCATACGATTTTCTCTGGTGATCGTTCTTGAACGAGGTACGGGGAAAAACCGGTCCGCTCGCCTGCTGCCCGCTCACCGAGCCCAGCAGGCTGATATACGAATTGACGTTGTCCAACCGCAGATTGTTGTGCTCCCCGACCAGTTCCCCGTCGTTGTAAAGCCTCACCCGCCATTGATAGCCCGAGTGGTTGAACACAGGGATCGTCAGGCGCTTCCGTGTGTTCGTCGGCAACTCAACGGTATAGCGGATGGTCTGTGAATCGGAAAAGTCCGGCTTAATCTCGATGACACCGTCAAACGTCGGACCGTCGTTCTCAATTTCGAACGTCGCCGGAAACCACTCGTTGCTCCGTGCCTTGTTGGCGAACCCCATGAACACGTCAAACCGCACCTCCGCCCGTGCCAGGCCGAAGCCAAGCAGCAGCCCTACGAGCAGCAGTTTGGCAAAGCGCAGGACACGACGAGTGACTGTATTGCAGGCGGTTGCCATTTATTACTGGCGCTGAGATAAAAGCGTAAATGCACGTGGGTCAATGCTGAACACGCACAGATTATCATTGCGGAGCAGCCGGTTTTTCGGTTCCCTCGGCCGTCCCATGAAATTGCTGGAGAAAATAAACCACAGCTTGAAGGGCGCTCTGGCCGCAGCCATCGCGTTGACATCGCTTTCCGTAATGGCACAGGAAGACAAACTGAAGGACGGCCTCTACGCCGAGATTGACACTACCAAGGGCACCATCGTGGCCCAGTTGGAGTTTGAGAAAACCCCGCTGACCACGGCGAATTTCGTCGGCCTGGCCGAGGGCACCCGGCATTACAGCAAGACCGGAGGCAAACCGGTCGACCAGAAGGGCGAGCCGTACTACAACGGCATCCTGTTCCACCGCGTGATCAAGGATTTCATGATTCAGACCGGCTGCCCGCAGGGAACCGGCCGCGGCGGCCCCGGCTACCGCTTCCCGGATGAATTCGACAAAAGCCTCCGCCACACCGGTGCCGGTATCCTCTCCATGGCCAACTCCGGCCCCGGCACCAACGGAAGCCAGTTTTTCATTACCCACAAAGCCACCCCGTGGCTCGACGACCGCCACTCCGTGTTCGGCAAAGTCATCAAGGGTAGTGAAGTCGTTGATGCAATCGCCGGAGTGCAGGTTGTTGGAGCCGACCGACCCGTCGAGGACGTGAGCATCAAGACCGTCAAAATCAAGCGCGTGGGCGAAAAGGCCAAGGCGTTCAAGGGCGATGAGGCCCACTTTGCCAAGTTGCGTGCCTCCATCAAATCTCCGGCCGAGAAAAACAAGGCCGAGGGCGAAGCCTTCCTCGCAAAAGTCAAAAAAAAGGAAGGCGTGAAAACCACCGCATCCGGCCTCGCCTACAAGGTGATGACCGAGGGTACCGGCCCCAATCCGAAGGCCACCGATCAGGTCACCGTCCACTACACCGGCAAGCTGATCAACGGCGAGGTGTTTGACAGCTCCGTCAAGCGCGGCCAACCGGCCACCTTTCCCCTCAACCGCGTGATCCCCGGCTGGTCCGAGGGCGTGCAGCTCATGAAAAAAGGTGGCAAGGCAACGCTCTATCTTCCATCAAACTTGGCTTACGGCGAGCGCGGTGCCGGAGGTGCCATCCCACCGAACGCCGCTCTCATCTTCGAGATCGAGCTGCTTGAGATAAAGTAACGCGAAGCACGTACGATTTTAAACAAAACGCGGTCGCCATCTGCCGGCCGCGTTTTTTTGTGGGGGATTGGATCGCCTACATCATCTGGCTCACCACCTAAAACCAATCGCTTGGCTTGGTGTCTTAAAATAGACTACCCGCATTCACCATACCCGGCGGCCGATCAACGCTTGACCAAGAGATGTGTCTTGACCAGAGGACGGCCGGGGCAGCCGTCCACCTTGCGCTTGGTTTAGGCGCCGGCCTTGTTCAGGTTTTTGACGAAGCGGCCGGTTCGCTCGCAGGCGAGCTTGATTTGCTCAAGGCCGGTGGCAAAGCAGCAGCGCAGGAAACCCTCGCCCGGCTCGCCGAATGCGTTGCCGGGAACACAGGCCACGTTTTCCTCCGTCACAAGTCGCGAGGCAAACTCGCTGGAACTGAGCCCGGTCGACTGCACGCTGGGGAAGGCGTAAAACGAGCCGCGCGGAAAATGGCAGTCCAGACCCATGGCGTTGTAGGCGTCGACAATGTAGTTGCGGCGCAGGCGGAACTGTTCCTTCATCTCGCCTGCCGGTCCGGCACCGTTCTCGAGCGCCTCGATCGCGGCGTCCTGGCTGACGATGCTGGCGCAGAGCATGGAGTACTGGTGGATGCGCATCATCGCGTCGATCAGTTCCGCCGGTCCGCAGGCGTAGCCGATGCGGAAGCCGGTCATCGCGTAGGCCTTGGAAAAGCCGTGCAGAAAGATCGTGCGCTCGGCCATCCCGGGCAGCGACGCGATGCTGATGTGTTCCCCCTCGAACGTCAGCTCGGAGTAAATCTCGTCGGTGATCACCAGCAGGTTGTGCCGTTTGGCCAAACCGGCGATCTTCAACAGCGCTTCGCGGGTCATGGTGCCGCCTGTCGGATTGGTCGGAAAATTCAAAACCAGAGCCTTGCTCTTCGACGTGATGGCCCGCTCGATCGCCTCCGCCGTCACGGCAAAGCCATCCTCGGCAAGACAAGGCACCCGTACAGGCACTCCGTGTGCCAGTAAAATCCCGGGGGCGTAGCTGACGTAGCAGGGCTCGTGATAGATGATCTCATCGCCCGGGTTGATGATCGCGCGCAGGGCAATGTCGAGCGCCTCGCTCACGCCCACGCTGACGAGGATTTCCGACTCAGAATCGTACCGCACACCAAAGGTCGAGCTGACGTATTCACTGATGGCCTCGCGCAGTCTCGGCAGGCCAAGGTTCGAGGTGTAGCTAGTTCGGCCGCGCTCAAGCGAGTAGATCGCCGCCTCACGAATGTGCCACGGGGTGACGAAGTCCGGTTCACCCACGCCAAGTGAGATGACGTCGCGGCGTCCCTGTACGAGGTCAAAAAACTCGCGGATACCGGAGCGGGGAATGCGTTGAACCTGCTGGGCGACCACGTCGCCGGGCTTGAAGTCGTTGGACATGGTTGGAGTTCAGGCCGCGGCTTTTTTCTGCCGGCGATGAATGGCGGGTTGCGCTTGGCCAAGCACGACTTTCTCGTCGATCTTCACCGAGGAGATGTCATCGGCATCGGGGATCTCGTACATGGTGTCGAGCATTAGTTTCTCCATCAGACTGCGCAGGCCGCGCGCGCCGGTGCCCCGCTTGATGGCCGCCTTGGCCAGTTCGCGCATGGCGCCGTCGGTGATGTTCAGTTTCACGCCGTCCATCTCGAGCAGTTTGGCGTACTGTTTAATGAGGGCGTTTTTCGGCTCGGTCATCACGCGCACGAGTTGTTCCTCGTCGAGTTCCTGCAGCGCGGTGTGTACCGGCAAACGGCCGATAAATTCCGGGATAAAGCCGTAGCCCAGCAGATCCTCCGGCTCGACGTGGCGCAGGATGGTATTGGAGTCGAGTGCCGTTTCCGGGGCATCCGACTCGCCATCGCCGGAGAAGCCCATTACGTGCTTGCCGATGCGACGCTCCACCACCTTGTCGAGATCGACGAACGCTCCGCCACAAATAAACAACACGTTGGTGGTGTCGAGCTTGATGTATTCCTGCTGCGGATGCTTGCGGCCACCCTGCGGCGGGACGTTGCAGACGGTGCCCTCGAGAATCTTGAGCAGTGCCTGCTGCACGCCTTCGCCGGACACGTCACGGGTGATGGATACGTTCTCGGTACGGCGGGTGATTTTGTCGATTTCGTCGACGTAAATGATCCCGACCTGCGCGCGCTTCACGTCGTAATTTGCCGCCTGCAATAGCCGCAGAACGATGTTTTCGACGTCATCGCCCACGTATCCGGCCTCTGTCAGCGTGGTGGCATCCGCGATGGCGAACGGCACGTCGAGCATCCGGGCCAGTGTGCGAGCTAAAAGCGTTTTGCCGGAACCGGTCGGGCCAAGGAGTAGGATGTTGCTCTTCTCAATCTCAATCTCGTTTTCGTCCTCGGAACCGGCGGCGATAATCTTGTCGTCGCCGTCGGTTTTCACTGCAAGGCCGGATTGGATTCGCTTGTAGTGGTTATGCACTGCGACAGCCAACGCCTTTTTCGCGTCGTCCTGACCAATGCAGTGCCGGTCCAACTCGGCCTTGATCTGCTTGGGACGGGGAACCTTGAGTTTGATCGCTTTTTTCTTCTCTTCGTCCTGCAGTTCCTTGTCGAGGACGTTTTTGCAGACGAGGATGCAGCTGTCGCAAATGTACACACCCGGCCCGGCGATGAGTTTGCGCACCTCCGCGTGGGATTTGCCACAGAAGCTGCACAAGGTGATTTGATTGGGCCGGGCCATGTCAGGTTATTTCTTCTTTTTTTCGTCCTTGAGACTGGCGACCTCCTTGCGGGACTTCACCACCTCGTCCACGAGACCGTATTTCTTGGCCTCACCGGGCGACATGAAATAATCGCGATCCGAGTCCTCGACGATCTTCTTCATTTTCTGGCCGGTATGTTCCGCCAGAATCTCGTTGAGTCGATCCTTCAGTCTCTGGATTTCTGCAGCCTGAATCTCGATGTCCGAGGCGTTGCCCTGCGCGCCGCCCCACGGCTGGTGAATCATGATTCGCGCATTGGGCAGCGCGTAGCGTTTGCCCTTGGTTCCGGCGGAGAGCAGCACGGCGCCCATGCTGGCGGCCTGCCCGATGCAGTAGGTGTTCACGTCGCAGGTCAAAAACTGCATCGTGTCGTACACGGCCAGGCCGGCAGTGATACTGCCGCCGGGCGAGTTGATGTACAGGTGAATGTCCTTCTTCGGATCCTGCATCTGCAGGAACAACAATTGCGCGATCACCAGATTTGAAATGGTGTCATCAATCGGTGTACCAATGAACACGATCCGGTCCACCAACAGGCGCGAGTAGATGTCGTAGCCGCGTTCACCGCGGCCGGTCTGCTCGACGACCATTGGGACCAAAAAATTATTTACCTCCAAGCCTTCCCTCATGGGCCGCGACCATACCGGCCCCACGATTGAGGCGTCAAGCGCTTGGCTTTTCGTATTCTAGCTGACCGATTGACAATCCTGACGAAACCCCACCGTGTTGTTCCAACAATTCAGCCACCTCGTTTTCCTCGTTTAATCTCGCCAGATCCAGCGGAGTCATACCGGCAACTTCTCCTTTTGTGATTCGCAAATTCAAGTCGGCGCCGTTAGCGATGAGATGCTTAACGACCTCCAAACGGGTTCTCTCAAGAAAATATCCACCCTTGTGCCGATCGATGGTGATCGAACTTTCTTGTAAACACATCCAGTGCAACGGCGATGCGCATGCCAACGATTCGTCCCGCAAGTTAACGTCGGTTCCGTTCGCTAGGTGCCGATCGATTTCCACAACATCTCCCAACAGACAGGCGTGGTGGATGGAGCCCTTGGCCAACTCACGCAAGGTGGGCTTGGACAAAAACGCAAACCCGATCCAACCCGCCACGGCCAGCACGCCCACCACCAATCCGATCAGCGATGTTTGTCCTTCAGAATTCAATGCAACTAGTCCACCGCTAACCGCAAGCAGTATACAGAGAACGCTCAACGCCTCGGAGAAATGTTTCGGAACAGACCGTGATCGTATCTCGTCTAAAACGGCGCGTGGTGTGCCACCACTCAACGAAAGAATGATCATGGCCAAGCCAAGCAATCCCAAAACAACCACGACAGCAGTCACGGCCTTGCCCGAACCAGATTCTTCGTCGAGTCCCTCAATCTGAAAATAATCCAAAATTAACGGCCCGAAAACGCACGGCGATATGGCGACCAAGCCGATTAAAACCAAAACCAGGCGACTGTTCATGCTGAAGGAAGATTAAAGAGTATATAAAAAAACACAAACGATTGCGCTTGGCCAAGCGTATTTGGAGTGCTCCGTCAGAGCGCAGCGGCGACGGAGCTTTCTCAATTAACCTGTTCCCTAAGCACGCTCATCCATCCAAAAGCGGTGTCGCGCTTCGCTTGCCACCGCAGTCCAAACTGTCCACTTGGCCAAGCGCGAGGAACGGGGACATCCCTGCCTTTGCGTCAGTGGCGGGTGGCTTCGGCCTTGGACTCGGCTTCGGTTTTGAACTTGGCCAAGCGGCGGCCGATCTCGGCCTCGTTGGCCCAGAGCGCCTGGCCATCCTCCGGCAACCAGTGAATAGGATCGTAGTAGTAGAAGATCTCGCCCGGTTTGGCCGTGGGCGAGGTCCACGCAGACACGCCGATCTCCCGGTCGTACAGCGTGTAACTGGAAATCTCCCGCTTGCCGCCGCCGCCGGGGGCATCGCAGACCACGCGCGGCGTGTTGAAGCCGGCGATCGAGCCCTGCAAACGGCGGGACAGGTACTCGGCCCGGTCCACCGTGGTGCGGAGATGCTCGCAACCGGGGACCATGTCGTGCAGGTAAACGTAGTACGGCTGGACGAGCAGGCTGGAAAGTTTCTTGTTGGTATAGTGCAGGCAGTCGAACCCGTCGTTTACCCCGCTGATGAGCACGGACTGGTTTCGCACTCGCACACCGGTGGTCGCCAGTGCTTCCATCGCACGCGCCGTCCATGCCGTGATCTCGCGGTCGGTGTTGAAGTGCGTGTGCAGCGCAACCTCCTTCATCCGTTCGCGGCCAAGCTGGCAAACCTCCCCCAGTGCCTCCACCCATTCGGTGTCACTGGTGAATTTCATCGGCATGATCGCCAGCCCCTTGGTCGCAAAGCGGATCCGCCGCACGGTCGGGATCTGCAGCAGCGTCGTGCCGATCTGCCGGATCTGGTTTGGTCGCAGCAACAACGCGTCCCCGCCGGAGATGACGATGTCCTCCAACTCCGGCTGGCTGCGGATGTAGTCGAACGTGGCGTCCCACTCAGTGGACTTCGCACCGTAGGTGGATTTACTCTTCACCGCCGTGCTGCCGCCAACCACCCTGCTGCGCGTGCAAAAGGAGCAATAAACCGGACAGAGTGTGATCGGCAAAAACAGGGCCTTGTCAGGGTAACGATGTGTCAGGTGCGGTGTCGCCTTGTTGCTGTCCTCGGCCAGCGAGTCGTCCATCACATGCGGATGATCCGGCACGAACTGCGAGCCAAGCGGCAAAAACTGGCGGCGCACCGGATCGTCCTCCACGTTGCCCCAATGAATACGAGAAAAAATGTACGGGGTGAGACGCACGTTCATCGGCGTCTTGAGCAGGCCAGCCTCAATGTCGGCGATCAACGCCGGCTTGGCCAATTCCCCCAGCGCCTCCTGTATACCCTGAATGGATGTCACCGAGTTGCGCTGCTGCCAGCGGAAGTCTCCAAAAGTCTCCGCATCGACATCGCGCCACAAGGGAATCGCCCGCCAAAACTCCGTGCGATCGAAAGCGTACGACAGCGGCCCGCCGCCACCCGGCTGGGCGCAGGGCGATTCGTTTTGTGCAATGGCTGCCTCTTCAATCATCAGGGTGCCTGTTTTTTCTCTTCAGGCAGGTCGCTCAGCATAGCCCGGTTGATTCATTTTACGAGTCAATTTGAGGGATGCCTTCAACGCTTGGTTTTTGAGGTCACTCTGATTTCAGAAATGACCATCTGCTTGTCGATCGCCTTGCACATGTCGTAGATCGTCAGCGC
>WTHH01000131.1 GCA_011523195.1 Verrucomicrobiales bacterium | reverse complement strand
AGCCTGCCTCGAATACACCTCGGCCTCGAGCTGGGGGAGCCGGGTCTTAGCCTCGGTGCCGACGTCGGTCTTGATCTTCATAATCCGCAGATCCTCCTGAGCATTCTTGAGGCTGTTCTCCGCGATGATGAGGTTTTGGCGGTCGGCGATCAGATTGTAAAACGCGCGCTCGACCGAGCCTACAGTCTGAATGATCTGCTGTTTGACATCCAACCCAGACGACTCGACCTGCTGCTTCGCGAGCTTGATATTCATCCGGACGCTGCTGCCACTCCATGCGCCGCGCAATAACGGTTGTGTAAGCCGCAAACTGAATCCGGCCCCGTAACTGCCAAAAGGCTCATCGTTCGAGCTGATACCTGTCGTTTCCGAAGCATTAAAACCAATCGTGTAACGTGTGTCGGTCGGCAGCAATCCGTTCAAACCATAGTTATGCCGGAACGAATCGGTTTCACTGGTTGGGATGGTAAACTCGAGCGGGTTTTCACGGCCCTTACTTATGCGGTGGCCATCTGAGAAACCGGTACTGAATCGCGGGTCGTACGAGCTATAAGCGCCATCTAAGCCCAGCATCGATAGGCGCGGCTGGTAGTTGGTGATGCGGAGGTTCAGGTTGTTCTCGAGCGCAATCTTGATGCACTGCTCGAGCGTGATCGGTCCGTCTGGAATCTCTGCAGCGCTTGGCCGTGCCAGCGGCAGGCCGATTAAAATTGCGAGAAGAATATGCTTCAATGACATGCGGCGGGGAGTGTGCGACATCAGTCTTGGTTCGTCAATCTGTGGAAAACAACGATTTTGCATCGAAAAACCCGGGGATGCTCCGGAGAGAGGGTAATACGGTCAACAACAGGTCAGGGTTTCAGGATTCGGTAGAAAAAACCCTCGCCAAGCGGCGCGGTTTTATCAACGAACGTGTTCAACGGCGGCGTGGCTGGGGTCGGCACGGAGACGGTCTCGAACGCTTGGCCAAGCGCAGGCGTGCGCTGGACGAGATACGTCTTGCCGGCCACGCTGTTCCACTTTAGCTCCGGGCCAAGCGGGGTTGTACGAACTTTCGGCTGCAAAAGGAAAACGGAGTCGGGGTCTTTCGGATCTGTGCCGGCGGCCAGTTCGTCGGCATCGGTGGCGCCGTCCTTGTCGGTGTCGGTATTAAGCGGAGTATCGGTTGTGGTCAGGTCGCCGTACAGGGCCAATTCGTTTACATCGACAAGGCCGTCGCCGTCCACGTCATCCGTGTCGAGCTTGAGTTCGACGAGATCGACCTTGTGGGCATCGGTGTTCATGTGGTGCATGATCATCACGGCCGGCCGTACGTTCTTGGTTTTGGCCAAGCGGCGGTCGACCGCGATATGCACCGGCTCGTTGGAATCGTGCATCACCGTGCCGTCGATGCCGAACGCCGTATGCACCACCGGCTCAGTAATGTCGTAACGTATCATCGAGGTACGATCGATCTCCGGATAACCATACTGCTCGGCACCCAGCGAGAGCACCCGAAAATCAAAATCAGTTTTGCTCTCACTCAAGCCAAGCATCTTCGCCGGTACCGGCAACACCATCACCCTGTTGTTGAACGGCACAGTGTCGTAGCGGTCCGGCGGGAAGACATTGAGGAAGCCGGCATCGGCGATGCCGCGTTCGTCGCGGGGCACTCGGATGAGGATGGAGAGAAACACATCATCCACATAAGCCGACTTGGTGAGGTCGTCCTTGAGTAGACCGCCGTTGCTGCAACTGGCCAACTCGTGATCGACCCAGCCGTTGAAGTCGGTGTCAATCTGCAGGTGCGGGTCGTAGATGAAAGAGTGCGGATTGGTCCAATTACCGGCGTTGGCGATGGCGAAATAAAGCGTCGTTTTCTCGACCGAACCAACCTGCGGATAGTCAGACGCCACGCCCACCGCAAGGACGTCAGCGGCAATGTCGGCTGGATCATCCAGGATCCCCTTGGGTGGGCTAACCGCAGCCAGCTCAAAAACGGACACCAGCGGCTTCGGATGAGCAGAGTGCCCCCGCAACGGAAGCGATAGCTCAACAGATTCCTCTTCCGGCAGGCCGATTTTACGGACAGTCGCCCGCTTTTTCGAAGCCGCCCGGACAACGGCGTGATAGGGCACACGCAGTGTTCGATCGTCGCCGTCGAACCGGATTTTTCCGCTGACCTCGTACACCCAGCTTCGGTAGCGGCCGTTGATTTTCTCCGGCGTGAGCGGGTCACCACTCCGGTCGAATTGTTTTGGGTTCGCCTTAAACGTCACCGTCACCAACCGGTGGTCATTCGCCGAAACATGAATCGTTCGCTCTTCCGGCAGTTCGATGGAAAAGCCCGGTTCGGTTACCGTTGCTTCAACGGACATCTCGAACGACACTTCTGCTTTGCCGTGGTTGGTCACACGGATTTGTCGCGAGCTCTCCCACGGTGTCGAGAACGCCAGGTCACCCAACGACAGGGTTGTTAAACCATCCGTGCCCTCGGCCATAGCGGTGACGGTGGTCTTGACCGCCTGTGCCACATCGAGAAAACCGGCTCCCGCCAACGACTCCGGATAAGGGGTGCCGTCCTTGTGCGCGATCGGGTTCGCGGTGTTCAGGAGCAGCGACTTTATTTGTGTGGCTGTCCTCTCGGGGTACGCCTGCCGCGCCAGTGCTGCCGCGCCGGACACGTGCGGTGTCGCAAGTGAACTGCCAGTGAACCACGCGCCGTCGCTGCCGGTGCCCATCTTGGCCGACTGGATCAACTCGCCTGGCGCGACGATCTCCGGCTTCAAAAGGCTGTGCGGTGAGGATGGGCCGCGTGCACTGTGTGCGGCGATCCGCTGTGCCTTGCCGTCCAGCTTGGTTGAGCCGACACTGATGACGGAGCGCTCCACTCCGGGGGCGGAGACGAGATAAAAGTTGTTGTTGTTCGAATTGCCGGCGGCGGCCACAACCACGCAGCCGAGGTTTGTGAGATTCCGGAACACCTCCGCCTCGATTTCATGTTTCTCCTCGAGGCCAAGCGTCGAGCCGAGGGAGAGGTTAATCACGTCCATTCGGTCGTCGAACTTGTCGTCCGCATTGGGATCGACACACCACTCGAGCGCATCAAGCACCAGCCCAGTGCTGCCGAGCGCATTGTCGCCAAAAATCTTCAGGGCGAACAGCTTTGCCCCCGGAGCCACGCCGGGGCGGATTTTGAACTCATCATAATTGAGGCCGGCATGGTAAGGACCGTCGTACGGCTTGCCCTTGGTGGTCACGCCCACACCCCCGATAATCCCCGCAACGTGCGTGCCGTGGCCGTAGCCGGAGCGATCGAGCGGGTCGCCGTCCGGCTGCGGTTCATCGTCCTCGCCATCGTAGTTTTTCCCGGCGAAATCCCAGCCATCGACCTTGGCCGTGGGGAAAGAGCCAGGCTCTATCTCACTGGCGTCGTTGGCTTTATAGGCGCTGCGCGTGCCGGCTCCGCCAAACATCGCGTGGGTGTAGTCGACGCCGGAATCGATCACCGCGATCCGGATGCCCTTGCCGTCAAAACCGGTTTCCCGCGTGCCCCAGGCGGTTTTCGCGCCGACGGCGGGGACACTTTTCTTAGTGAGCAGGCTGTACGCCCTTGGCCGCTCAACCCGCTGCACACCG
>WTHH01000236.1 GCA_011523195.1 Verrucomicrobiales bacterium | reverse complement strand
CAGCGGTACCGGCTCCTGCTGCTTCGGCCAGGCGCCCGACGGCACCACCGCCAAGCTCGGTGGCTGGGGACACATCCTCGGTGACAAGGGCAGCGGCTACGAGATCGGCCTTCGGGCGCTCAAGGCCTGCGTGTTTTACCTCGACCGCGACGGCACCTGGTCCGCGCTTGGCCAACGCATCCTGCGGCGGCTCCAGCTCAACTCCCCCGATCAACTGATCGACTGGGTGGCCGGCGCTGCCAAGCCCGAGATCGCCGACTTGGCGAGAGAAGTCTTTGCCGCGCATGCCAGACGCGACAAGATCTCGACCGACATTCTCGACGGAGCCGCCAGCACGCTGGCCAAGGACGCCTGCGCCTGTGCCCGGAAACTCGCCGGCAAAACCAAGCCGGTTCGATTCCTCCTCGCCGGCAGCGTGCTGCTAAAGCAGCCCAAGTTTGCTGCCAAAGTGGCAAAGGCCATCCGCTCCCGGCGTTCCGGTTCGCAGGTGGTTCCGTTGAAAAACGAAAGCGCCACCGGCGCGCTCGAGTTGGCACGCCACTTGGCCAAACGCCCGTCATCAGACAAGGTCACAACTCCGCTCGGCCAAGCGCCCGCCATCCCTGTTCCCGAGCTGGCACAGCTTGGCCAGGCGCCCACCGAGCAGCGGCATCCGCGCTCGATGAACCTTGACCGACTGCCGCTTGGCCAGGCGATCGACCTGTTCCTCGACGAGGACAGCCGGATACCCGCTGCCATCAAGGCCGAGAAAACCAGGCTGCTCCGCGTAGTGCGCTGGGTGGTCGATGCCTTCAAAAACGGTGGACGGCTTTTTTACAGCGGCGCCGGCACGAGCGGGCGACTCGGCGTGCTCGATGCCAGCGAATGCCCTCCCACCTTCCGGGCCGACCCAGAACAGGTGCAGGGCATCATCGCCGGCGGCTTCCCCGCGCTCTGTCAGGCAGTTGAGGGCGCGGAAGACAACGCCGAAGCCGGCGCGGAGGCAGTTCGTTTTCGCGAAATCGGCAAGCAAGACGTCTTCATCGGCATCGCCGCCAGTGGGCGAACCCCATTCATCTGGGGCGGCATCTGGGAGGCCAACAAACGCGGAGCAAAAACTGCTCTGCTCTGCTTCAACCCCACGCTGAAAATTCCCCGAGGCAACAAGCCGAACGCCGTCATCAATCCAAAGATCGGCCCCGAACTGTTGACCGGTTCCACCCGCCTAAAAAGCGGCACCGCCACCAAGCTCATCCTCAACATCATCACCACGCTGGCGATGGTGCAGATCGGAAAAGTGGTCGGCAACCTGATGGTCGACCTCGACCCGAGCAACACCAAGCTGCGCGACCGCGCCGTGCGCATCGTGCGTCAACTCACCCAAGCCGACGAACCACAGGCACGCGAGGCTTTGGAACAATCAAACTGGGTCGTCAAAAAAGCCATCGCCCGCCTGGCCAAGCGGTGAAGAAAACTCAACACGCACTTGGCCAAGCGTTCCTTGGAGTGCGGTGGCAGAGCGAAGCGGCGACACCGCTTTTTGGGGATCAAGCCCTTCTCATTCGGCTTCGCCAAAGCGGCGCGTAGCGCCGCTCTCCATGACGCTGGCGCGACTTTTTATGCACTTGGTTTTTTGAGGATGGCTAGGACAGCCGTCCTTACCTCTTTGCGATCTTCGCGGCTTCGCGTGAGGTTTTTTTCACTCGAACCAAGCCTTCGGGATGAGGGCTGCCTTGAGGTCGATGGCCTTCCGATTCCACGCCGGTTCGGCGTACAGATAGGTTAGCACTGCGTCGCCGTTTTTGGTGAAGAAACAGTCGAGGTTGGTGTACTCGGCCTTGGGGTTCTCGGCGATGTTGCCCAGCTTTCGCCACGTCTTGCCGTTGTCATCCGAAACCGCCGCGCTCAACGGGGTCCGTTCGCCGAAGTGATGGTGCCCGGGCTGAAACTTGCTGTTGTTCCAAAACAAGATCACGCGATCGCTGCCCGGCAACCGCCGCAGGCAGGTGCCGGATTCCCCACCCTCCAATCCGCTAAAAATCGCCTTACTCCACGTCTTGCCCCGATCCTTCGACCGCGCGATGTGCGGGCCGCCCAACTGGGTGCGAAGAGTCATCATCAGCGAGCCGTCGTTCAGTTCCACCACCGAGGCCTCCATGGCGCCGCGCTTGGGCAGATCGATGAGCGTGGAGCGCTTCCATGTCTGGCCCTTGTCATCGCTGAAATAACAACCGGCGGAATTCTTCTGGCTCCACTGGTTGCCGGACCCGCCATGAAACGGCAGCAGCAATCGCCCGTCGCTCAACTCCATGATACAGCTCGTGCCACCCTGCAGCAGTTGCCCCTTGGACCGCTTCCAAATTGGCGGCATTTCCTTGAAAGTCTTCCCCTCGTTCTTCGAAACGAACACGCACATGGTGCTGCTGGATCCTCCCTTGTGTGCGCGGAGTGCGATGAGGTACAGCTCACCAGCGCGGGTGCGCATGATGGCCGGGGCCTGCACGTTCATGTCGCCTTTGGCGGAGTCCACCAGCATGCGGGGAGTGTCCCAAGTACGGCCGTTGTCAGCGCTAAGCTTCGACCAGATCGTGCAAAGGCCGTGATCGCGGCCGGCCTCCTTGGTTTTGTGGAACTTGTTGTAGACGACCATTAGGCGGCCGTCGGCCAGCGGAGCGATGGCGGCAGTGTCGCTGCGTGGTGTGTCCTCGGTGGCCGGCTCGATCATCACGTGTTGAATCTCCGGCTTGGCCGCCTGGCCAAGCGACACAGCGCAAACCAACGCAAGGGTGGCGAAAAGAATTTGTTGCTTCATGAAAAAGGCTATTCTGCAGTCGCCCCACCGCGGTAAACAAGCAAAAGCCGGCGCTTGGCCAAGCGACAAAAAAAGCCGGGCGCTTGGCCCGGCTCATGAAAGATGAATTTCGTGTTTAGAAGCTGGCGCTGAGTCCAGCCCCGATCGTGCGTTCCCAGCCCGGGATGTGCAGGATCATTCCGGCCGGACGCGGTGCGGCCGGGTTGGAGTAATCCGTGTAGCGCAGGTCCAACGCGTTGTTAGAGTAATCCTCGTCGGTCAGGTTTCGCGCATAAACGAACAGTTCCCAGTTATCGCGCTTGTAGCCGATGCGGGCGTTCACGAGCGCGTAGGCGTCTTGCTCGGCGGTGTTGGCTTCATCGAGCCAGTAATCGCCGATGCCCTGCACTTCCCAGTTGGTGTACAGGTTCCACGGCAACTCGATGTGGGCACCGAGGTTTGCAGTGTACTCCGGCACGAAGTTGATGTCGTTGCCGCCAAACTCATAGCCGGCTGCCTGCGGGCCAAGTACACTGCGCAAAACGTTGTCGGTGTAGCTGTCAAACTCGGCGTTCACCAGACCTAGCGCGGCACTCAGGGTGACCGTATCGCTCACGGCTGCCTCGGCCTCGATTTCAAGCCCGAAGCTGCTGGCCTCGGAGGCATTTACCATGTACGCCTCGGTAGGGTTCATCGGATTGGAACGATAGACCTGATAGTCCTCAAAGTCGCTGTAAAAAACCGCCGCACGGGCGTGCAGGCGACCACCGTTTCGGATAGCGGACCAGCCAAGCTCATAGTTCCAAGAATCGGCCGAGTCATATTGAGCGGACTCCGGCGTGCCGCCGTAGT
>WTHH01000107.1 GCA_011523195.1 Verrucomicrobiales bacterium | reverse complement strand
CTATTGACATAGTAGGAATTGAAGATACTCTTCCGTTCTTCGAGGGGAATTCCCCTTTTTTTATTTGAGAAATGGAAGATAAAGAGGTTCAGGTGGTCACGGAATCGTCGGCTCGAAGTGTTCTCAAGGGATTCACATGGCGCTTGGTGGCGACTTTTTCGACCATTGTAATCTCCTACCTCATCACGGGCGAAACCGATACTGCGATAAAAATTGGGGCAATAGAATTCTTCGCGAAGATCGCGGTTTACTATTTGCACGAGCGCATGTGGCTCCGGATTCCGTTTGGCAAAAATACGGTGGTCAAAACTCCGGAATTCGAAATATGAGTTGACACATTGGTCTGAATTTAGCTTCATTCGGACCGCTGCTTCGGCAGCATCTCATTAAGAGTGGTTGAGGGATCTGGCCCTGTGACGCCACGGCAACCGGTTGGAATGCGAATCCAACGACGAGGTGCCAATTCCAGCCCGACAGCAGCGTCAGGGGAAAATGGGACGAGATCGCGAAGAATTTCTTCACCCCTTCTCGTCTTACGGGAAGGGGATTTTTTGTCCCCGCCACTCCCAACTTTCGCACGGAGAAAACAGGCATGAGTAAAAAATCAGGATTCATGAAGGCACTCAAGTGCCGCGAGTGCGGGCGGGAATATCCGCTCGAGGCCACCCATGTGTGCGAGTTCGACTTCGGTCCGCTAGAGGTCGCATACGACTACGACAAGATTAAAAAATCGTTAACCAAGGATTCTCTGGCCAAGCGTCCGCAGACGATGTGGCGCTTCCGGGAATTGCTCCCGGTCGCAGAGGAGCCCACCGTGGGAACGGGCGTCGGCTACACGCCGCTGGTCAAGGCCGACCGCTTGGCCAAGTGGCTCGGCGTGCGCGAGGCTTGGGTGAAAAACGACGCCGTCAACTACCCTACACT
Source organism: Verrucomicrobiales bacterium (assembly GCA_011523195.1). Classification (GTDB taxonomy): domain Bacteria; phylum Verrucomicrobiota; class Verrucomicrobiia; order Limisphaerales; family UBA1096; genus UBA1096. The sequence continues at coordinate 2,709 of WTHH01000107.1, read as the reverse complement.
TTCGTTCAAGGATCGCGTGGTGAGCGTGGCGTTGAGCCGCGCACGCGAACTTGGCTTCGAGACTGTGGCCTGTGCCTCGACCGGCAACCTCGCCAACTCGGTCGCGGCCAACGCCGCCTCGGCGGGGCTGGATTCGTTCGTATTCATTCCCACCGACCTGGAGGAAGGCAAGATTCTCAACTCCCTCATCTACGGCGCTCGAGTGGTGGGTATTCGGGGGCATTACGACGAAGTGAACCGCCTGTGCGCGGAGATCGCCGGCAAGTACAAATGGGCGTTCGTCAATGTGAACATGCGCCCATACTACGCCGAGGGGTCAAAGAGCATGGCGTTCGAGATAGCCGAGCAGTTGAATTGGAAACTGCCACAGCACACCGTGGCCCCAATGGCCTCCGGCTCACTGCTCACCAAGATTCACAAAGGCTATCAGGAGTTGATCCAGTTAGGCCTCGCCAAGGACACCAAGCCGGTCGTACACGGCGCGCAGGCCACTGGTTGTTCGCCGATCTCTGCCGCGTACAAGGATGGCAAGGATTTCTTCAAGCCGGTCAAGCCGGACACCATTGCCAAGTCGCTCGCCATCGGCACGCCAGCGGACGGCTTTTATGCACTGAAGGTGATGAAGGAAACCGGTGGTGCCTCGGACGATGTCAGCGATGATGAGATTCGCGAGGCGATGAAGGCGCTCGCCGAATGCGAGGGCATCTTCACCGAGACCGCCGGCGGCGTGACCGTTGGTACGGCCAAGAAACTGGTTGCCTCGGGTAAGATTCCCGCCGAGGATTCCGTTGTCCTTTGTGTGACCGGCAACGGCCTCAAAACGCTCGACGCCGTGCAGGGCCGCGTTGGCAAGCCGGACGAGATCAAGCCAAGCTTGAGGGAGTTCGAGGAGTTGATCGAGTCCGACACAAAGGTCAAAACTAAGTAACGAATTTTCAGAATGGCAGCAACAGTACGCATCCCCACACCGCTTCGTAAGCTCACGAACGAGCAGGAAACCGTGGAAGTCGAATCCGCCACCATCGGCACCGCCGTGGATGAACTGGAGGGTAAATTTCCCGGCATCAAGGAACGGCTCGTCGATGAGGCGGGCGAGATTCGCCGATTCGTCAATGTTTACGTCAACGAGGAGGACATTCGCTTCCTCGAGAATCAGGACACGCCGTTGAAGGACGGTGACGACGTCAGCATCATCCCCGCCATCGCGGGAGGTTAAGGAAGATTCATGGCAGCCAAAAAGAAGGCAGCCAAACCGGCACGCAAGGCCGCGAAGAAAGCAGTTCGCAAAACCAAGCGCGCTGCCGCCCCGAGAAAAACCGCCCGGCTGTGGCTGATGTTCCCGCAGCGGCTCATCACCAAGCCGGTCGTCTGGGAGCTGTCCCAGAAATTCCCGGTCGTCACCAACGTCCGCCAAGCCAGTGTCACCGGTGAGATTGGCCTGGTTTGCCTTGAGCTGGACGGCTTGGCCAACGACGTGAAAAAAGCCGTCGCTTGGCTGGAACGCCGCGGCGTGAGCGTCGAACCGGTCGAGATCAACGTCATCGAGAGCTGATCACGCTCCGCTTGGCCAAGCGCTTGACTTACGCCGGGGGGATCTCGCGTAGTGGAGGTGCCTTCACGAAATCAACCTGACGCAAATATACCGGCTCAAGCTCGGACGCCTCGACGAACTCCGTCCGCTGGGAGGCCAAGCGACCGACAAATTCCGCCGAGGGAAAATGCTCAGACGCCACCGGGTATTTTTCGGCCAAGCTTGGTCCGATGACCGGTTGGCCACTTTCCAGCAACGCCTCAAATTCATCGCGCTTGGCCAGGCGCGTCGGTTCAATATTACGGATGCCCTCGTTTTCCAACTCGAACTTGGCCAGATAAAATTCGCCGCGAGCGGCATCGACAGCGAACGTGATCTCACCGCGATCACCCGAGCGTTGCCGGCCAAGGGCCAACGCCTCCAGACTGTCCATCGCCTGCACCTTGATTCCGGTGGCTAGCTGCCAACCCTGCATCAGCGCAATCGCCGCGCGGATGCCGGTGTACGATCCGGGGCCGATCCCAACGGCGATGCACTCGATGTCCGATCGATCGGTTTTCGCCCCGGTCAACGTCGCCTCAATCAATTGAATCGCCGCCGTATTTCTGCCCTCCGTGATTGTTTTTTCGGCAAGCAGATTGTCTCCGTCAAGCACGGCGACGCTCCGGTGGTCGGAGGAAAATTCAACTGCCAAAATCTTCATACTCAATCCTCCGTAGAGTTTGGCCTTCGTCGGTCAGGATCACCAATCGCAACGTCACGCCGTCGGTGGGACGGGCCGACTCAGGCAACAGCTGCCCCGGTTGCCAAACGGAATTCAGCCACCGTTCAAACCACTCAACGGCGGCAACGCCGTCGGGCGCGGTCAGGAAATGTTCCAGTCCGGCGCCGACAATTTCCGCCGGCGTCTCCAGTCGGTAAAGGTCGATGTGGGCCAGCGGCAACCGCCCCTCGTCTTGTTCCTGCAGCAGGGCGAATGTCGGCGAGTTGACCGTTGCCTCGACTCCCAGCCCGGCAGCCAGGCCTTTTACCAGTTGAGTTTTGCCCGTGCCCAAGTCTCCCATCAGACCGATCACCCAGCCGGCAGAGACGTCCGCTGCCCACTGTCGGCCGAGCTCGAAAGTCTCCTCGGGATTATTGGAAGTGAATGAACCCACGGGTGGCAAACTCCTTTGTAC
>WTHH01000515.1 GCA_011523195.1 Verrucomicrobiales bacterium | reverse complement strand
TCGCAGTGCTGGTGCCGCTGTGTTTTGTGCTGATTTTTCTGCTGCTCTACACCACCTTCCGCGCCGCGCGCCCGGCGCTGCTGGTGTTCACCGGCGTGCCGCTCGCGCTCACCGGCGGCGTGGCGGCCCTCGCCCTGCGCGGCCTGCCCTTCTCCATCTCCGCCGCCGTCGGCTTTATCGCTCTCTCCGGGATCGCGGTGTTGAACGGCCTCGTGCTGGTCACCTTCATCAATCAACTGCGCGAGAAAGGCAAATCGCTCGAGAACGCCATCCGCGACGGCGCCCTCACCCGCCTGCGCCCCGTGCTGATGACCGCGCTCGTCGCCTCCCTCGGCTTCCTCCCCATGGCCCTCGCCACCGGAACCGGCGCCGAAGTCCAACGCCCACTAGCCACCGTCGTCATTGGCGGAATTCTGACAGCCACGGTATTGACGCTGGTAGTATTGCCGGCGCTGTGCCAGATGACCTTTGATGAGAAAAAGGAAGAAAGTGGATCGGAATCGAATTAGCGAATAGAGCTATTCGCTGCTTTTCTCACAACCACAATCCTTGTCACAACCCGCTTCCTTGGCAGGACGCAAGTTGCGCCAAACAAGAATCGCCAATGTGACGATCACCACAGCGGGGGCGACGGTTCTGCTTACGGTAAAGCGCCATCACCAGTCGATGAGCGATACCGCGCAGCCACGGGCCAAACGGCCGTGAGAGATCGCATTCATCAAGGCGCTTCCACGCCACCAACATCGTTTCCTGAAAAAGATCGTCAACCGCCGCCTCATCATTCACGCGTGAACGCAGAAAAACCGTTAACATCCGGGTGTTCTCTCGCAAATGCAGGACTCTGTAGCCTGAGCAAGTGGCATATCTGACTACCATGAACAACAATGGAAGTGTTGTAAGTTTTGGTAGTAAGTTCGCTCTTTTTCAAAGAGGAAAATTAAGAATAACACTGATTTTAGGGGGCTTTAAGGAATGGAGCGGGTGATGGGAATCGAACCCACGTCTCAATTCCGTTCATTCATTGGGAATCCGCAGATTTTTCCTGAATTTAAGTCGACACACCTCGGCCACATCAGCACAATCCCGCCCACACATTTCTCGCCGCTTTGGTCGGCTTGATTGGTATGTCAACAACCAACGCGCCATTAAAGATTCCGCGAGTGGTGCCGCAGCGCAAGCCGCGGCAGCCGCGTGAGAATATTCCGCAAACCCGCGAGGAACGGGAGATGATCCTGCGCGAGGTGCGGCATTATGTGGCTGAGCAAACGTTGGTGCCGCCGGTACCGCTGGAGGATCTCAAGCAACACGCCGACAAGCTTGTCGCCGCGCTGGGCTCCAAGGAAATATACCGCGACTACATCGGCATCCTCATCAACAACGAGCTTTGGCGCGAAACGCTGGCGGCCGTGCCGTTTGAGCGCCGGCTGCTGATGGTGCCCAAATGCCTGCGCGTGGAGGCCAAGTGCCCGGCGCCTTTCGATGAGTTTGGCCTGCTCTGCAAGAGCTGCGGGTTGTGCAGCATTCAGGATCTCGAGTACGAGGCGGAGAAGCTCGGCTACGCTGCGCTCGTGGCTGAAGGCAGCGCGATCGTGATGAGTCTCATTCAGACGGGCAAGATCGACGCCATCGTTGGCGTGGCTTGTATCCCCGTTCTGGAACGCGCCTTTCCTTACATGGAAGCGGCGGCCGTGCCGGGTGTGGCGATTCCGTTGCTGCAAGATGACTGCATCGACACGACGGTCGATGAAGATTGGATTTGGGATTACATCCACCTCACCAGCGACGACAAAACACGCCGGCTGGATCTCTCCTCCTTGCATGACGAGGTGGACACATGGTTCACGCCAGACTCGCTCGAGGCGATCATGGGCGAAGGTGAAGGTGACACCGAGGCGATTGGCCGCGACTGGCTCGCACGCGCCGGCAAACGTTGGCGGCCGTTCCTGAGTGTAGCGTCGTTTCAGGCGTTGCGCAGCGATGCCGCGGAACCGATTCCCGAGGATCTCAAAAAGATCGCCGTTGCCGTGGAATGTTTCCACAAGGCGTCCTTGATCCACGACGACATCGAGGATGAAGACGCCGAGCGTTACGGCGAAAAAACGCTGCACGAAGAACACGGCCTTGCTGTCGCGCTGAACGTCGGCGACCTGCTCATCGGCGAAGGCTATCGGCTCATCGGTGAGACAACCGTTTCCGCCGAGCAAAAGGCCGCGATGCTCAGCGTCGCCGCCGACGGACAGCGACATCTCTGCCGCGGTCAAGGTGCTGAGCTGGTTTGGCAACGCAACCCGGAGCCACTGAAATCCGTGCAGGTGCTCGATATTTTCCGGCAAAAAACCGCGCCCGCCTTCGAGGTGGCTCTGCGGCTTGGCTCCATTTATGCCGACCTCGAGAAATACAACGAAGCCTCCGAGGTGATCGGCCAGTACAGCGAGAACCTCGGCATTGCCTACCAAATTCGCGACGACCTTTCCGACCTCGGCGTAGACGGCGAGACCAACGACCTCGAGGGCCTTCGCCCCACGCTGTTGCTAGCCGTCGCTCACGAAAAAGCCAAGGCCGAACAGAAGGAACAACTCGCTCAAGTGTGGCGCCGCCAACTGCCCGAGGGTGTTACCTTTGAGCAGGTCGAGCAATGGTACCATGATCTCAAGGCCGTGAAACGCGCCGAGGATCTGCAGCTCACCTACAAGGAACTCGCCATCCGCGCGCTTACCGATTTGGAGAATGCCAATCTCAAGGGTCTGCTCCGTCGCGTGATCGGCAAAATCTTCAACGACACCGAGATTAAAGGCTGGTGTAGCGAGGTCCAACAGGTTAGCGAGCTGGAAAAAGTACGTCAGCGACAGGCTGACCCAGCTGAAGTTGCTCAGGCCTAATGAGCCTGCGGCTTGAAATGCTGCAGGTCGCCCGCGTGGCACCCAAAACCCTAGGTGATGCGGCTGAACTCGTCCGCTCTTTTCTTGCCTCCCAACAAAACGCGGACGGCGGTTTCCGTGATCGCGATGGCGAAAGCGATCTCTATTACACCGTGTTTGGCCTAGACGCACTGGCTGTCTTTCAGGCCGAGCCGGACATGGCGGCCGTTGAAAATTTCCTCCTTACCCACGGCGAAGGCGAAGGGCTCGACCTCGTGCACCTCAGTTGCCTAGCCCGTTGCTGGGGCACCGTCGGCCAAGATCGCATGCCCAAAGGATTGCGCAAAGCACTGTTGCAACGGCTGGAAGCGTTCCGCAAACCTTGCGGAGGCTGGGACAACAATCCCGACCGCGAACACGGTACCGCTTATGGCTCATTCCTTGCTCTTGGCGCTTATCAGGATCTCGGCAAACTCCCGCCCAAACCACTGCGCATACTGCAAAGCCTCAAGCACCTCGAGACGCCCGATCACGCCTGGAACAATCACCCCAACCTCCCCGTCGGCTCCACCAACCCCACCGCCGGCGCCGTCGTGTTGCTCAATAATCTGCACCTGCCCATCAACCCCGAGGTCGGCCGTTGGCTGCGCGATCGACTGCATCCGCAGGGCGGCTTTGTCGCCGTGCCCGGCGCGCCGATGCCCGACCTGCTCACCACCGCCACCGCCCTGCACGCGCTTGCCGCCTTGGAAGTGCGCCTGACCGAGGAACAAACCGAGCGCTGCCTC
>WTHH01000573.1 GCA_011523195.1 Verrucomicrobiales bacterium | reverse complement strand
CCAAGGGCAGCGTTTCATCCGCTAAGGCCCCGTGAATCTGCGCTGCCTGCAAATACCGCGACCGTACGTCCTTGTCCGCCACGATCCGCGCCGAAAGCGACTCCGCCTCCTCCGTGCTCGTCCGTCCGTCCAAATGCTTTTGGATCAGTTCATCCAGTGAATCCTTCATGAGAGTTCCTTTTTCAATTGTCTTTCAATGCACTCCTGCAAATCGCGCCGAATGCGTTGGATTGCCTTGTAAACTGCCTCGACCGTCCGTCCCCCATGTTGCGCCAACCAATCCACATCGCGATTCTCATGATAATACCCTTGAATCAATCCCCGCTGCTTCTCGGTCAGTTTCTGCATACACGTAGCCAGATGACGCTCAATCGCCTCGGCAAAGCTCGTATCCCCTTCCAGTTCCCGTTCCAAAATCTCCATCGCCTGTTCGGACAACTGCGCCCGCCGTTTCTGTCGCGCGAGAAACCGCCGCGTCTCAATCCGCGAGAATCCCATCGCCCAATTCACGAATGGCCGCTTTGAATCGTAGGAGTCAAACTGCCGCCAAAGCGCCACCGCCGTCTCCTGCATGATCTCCCGCGCATCCGCCCGATTCGGCACCACTACCAGAATCGCCCGCAACATCAGCGGCTCAGCCTCAAGAAGCAGTCGCGTGAAACGTTCGTGGTTATTTTGATGATCCATTTTTTCTGCGGGCAGCCATACCCATTACCAAACAGGTCCACGAAACAACCCAAATTTGGACAAAAAAGTTCAGGGCTTTTCCAGGCAATGACGGAACAATCTGAAAGTCTCTGCAAATAATCTCACATTACAGGCTACTTGAGAGGTGATCCTAGGCCTAAGGTTATCATTTGGCAAAGCCATCAGCGACTTCTAATGCTCGTAGGTTCCATCATGGTTGACGCCCTTTCTTCCCTAACCTAATGTCCGTCGCCCATGTCCGCCTCAACAACACTTTTAGCAGAAAAACTTCACGAGTACCCCCAACAAGATGTGATCGATGGATCCGCCGGAGGGTCCGCGTCCGTTCTTGATGACTGTCTGAACCAGAACGGCGGAGTGTTGCAACTTTTGCACCGGTACGCCGGGCGGACATTCTGTACCCCCGGAAAACGAATTCGCCTCGATGAAAAGTCCTACTATCCGGATTACATGGGCGGCACAGGGCTCGATGAGCTCTGGATGTGCTGCACTGTTCCCATCGTGACAGGGGTCATCGACACACGCACGGGTAAGGCCCCGTTCCGCGAAGGGGAAGCCCACGTCCTCACACCGGACGGCCAAGTCATCTCACTGCAGGATTTGATCCTCGCCAATCCGAAAGCGGTTATGGGGGAGAAGGTCACAGCCTTTGCCGAAGAACTGTACGGCGACCCAACCTGGCCGATCGTGTCCAAGAAGTTCGACAACTTGAACCCAATTCCACATCACCTCCACTGGTCGAAGTGGGAGGTCTACGACATCAATTCTTTCGACAACCCCGGTGTCAGTCCGTCGCATTATCACACCACAGCCATGGGGCTGTATCCGTATGTGACTAAGGACGAATTTCTCGCCTGCATGAAGCGTTTCGGAAAGGGCGAGTACAACGGTGTCCGGCACTTGTCACCGCACACTATGATGCAGTTGGATAACGGCTTCGTGATGCCGAACGGTGTCCTGCACTCGCCGACCGACCTCTGCACACACGAGCTGCACGTCACGATGGACGAGCACTTCCTGGCAGAGGACCTCACGCTTGATGGAAGCATCGGGGCTGCCGATGCTTTCTACGCCTGCCGGGAAGAGGACTACCCGAAGGACCGGCACGAAGACTGGGAGTACCTGGTTGAAAAGTTCGACTTTGAAGCCAACCAAGACCCGGACTTCGTAAAGAAGAACTCGCGTCCAGCGGTCACCGCCGAGGAGTTCGCAGGTGACGGAGTAGACGCAAAGTGGATTGTCTACGGAGACTTCCTTGGCGACCAGAAAGCCTCGATTCTCCGTTTGACGGTAGAGCCCGGCAATAAGACCACTTTCTGCCCTGAGAGTCCGGCCCTATTCCATACCAATGGTGGAAGCGGCCGGGTTGGAAAGTTCGCAGTGAACTACCACCAGAACATGAAGCTTGGCGATCTCTACCCCGAGATCGGCTTCATCACCCAATCCGCGCTCAACAACGGCGGTGTGGAAATCGAAAATACCGGCTCCGAACCTCTGGTGTTGACCTTCGACTTCCCACAAAACGCCCATTCTCGAACACCCGGCGGCGCCGTTACATCGTAGTCAATACATTGGATCCGCAACTTTCCTTTAAATATCGAGGAAACCAGCGAACAAGCATTGGCCACTCGCTGTTAAGCTAGGAGAGAGTGGGCCGTTCCACTAGCGTCGGCAAAACGGTCTACCCCGGCTCCGGCATCCTGAAGCATGGTGGTCCAGAGATTGGCCAATGGAGTGTTTTCCTTTGGAGCAATGCGGTGCTGACCATGAGTAAGCCCTTTAAATCCCCCGCCCGTGAGTAGACAGGGTACGTTGGTGTTGCGGTGAGCCGTGCGTAGGCCTCCTCCGCAGTAAACCAGACTATTGTCAAACAGAGTGCCTCCGTTGGGATCCATGGGATCCTTGACAGAACGCAACTGGTCGATGAAATCAGAGTACAATTCCATCCATTTTCGGGTACGTTGAAGATTCAGCTCATGAAGGGAGACATTGCTACCATAATGGGAGAGTGTGTGAGGAGTTGAGGAAATGCCCATGCTGGCGAGCAACCCGGCATCGGGCATCCGATAGGTAACCACACGGGTGGAATCCGTTTGCCAAGCTGCAAGAATGAGTTGCTGCATGGTACGGATTGCCTTTTCACCGTGGGAACCGCTGGCTAGGACCTGTTCATCATCGGGAGCTTTCATTTGCGTCTTCGGATAGGGGACGTCCAGCCATTCTTCCTCGCGACTAATCGTTAGCTCGATATCGCGAATACTGGTGGTGTATTCCTCGAGTTTTTCACGGTCATCCCGATCGAGGATTCGTTTGGTGGAACTACTCTCGAATTTTAAGATGTCAAATATGCTCTTACGCTGTTTGAGAGTATTCAGAACTTCTTCCCTAGAAACGTTACCCCCGAATAAGCGCTGGTAAACCTCCAAGGGAGAATCAAATCCAGGCATCGGGCTGCCATCTTCTCTGTAGGATATGGCCACACCTCCGTGACCATTACCGGTGTCGCTTTTGGGACAATTAAGCTGGAGACTCTGGTAGCGGGTGTCCTTTCCAAGATGAGCTGCCGCCACCTGATCACAGGATACGCTGTTGTGCCGGGCTTTTCCTGGAAAACCGATTACATTGGCACAGGTAAGGACTGCTTCACTTCCTTCATGCGGCTGTTTGTTTTGCATGTTGGAGAAGTTCGATACCAAAGTGGTGTGACGGAGGTTTTTCTTAATCGGGTCCCATCCTGGTGGCAAAGAAATGTCAGTTAGCGAGCCGGAATCTTCCGGATAAAAGTGTTTTTCCATATGACCATGGCCCATGGACATCCACAGCAGCCTTTTCGGTGTGCCACCGGCCAGGGTGATATTCGCGGAAGCTTGGAGTGCAGTCGGTAAAAGACTGCAAAGAAAGGGGAGGGTGATTGCCTTGGCTCCTTTACGGAGAAAGGCTCTGCGGCTG
>WTHH01000332.1 GCA_011523195.1 Verrucomicrobiales bacterium | reverse complement strand
GATCCATGGCGGCCGGTCGATAGACGTCGGCACCGACGAGCAGCGGCTTGCGGTCTTCGGCCGCGAGGAGTCGTGCTAGTTTGCCGCTGGAGGTGGTTTTACCGGCGCCGTGCAGGCCGCACATCATCATGGCGAGCGGCTGGGCAAAGCCCCGGGGCAAATCCAATTCGCTCCGCTCCGCGCCTAGCAGGCCGACCAGTTCGTCGTTAATGATTTTGACGATCTGCTGGCCCGGCTGAATGCTGGCAATGACCTCCTCGCCGAGAGCCTTTTCCTTGACGCGGGCGATGAATTGCTTGGCGACCTTGAAGTTGACATCGGCGTCGAGCAGCGCCATACGTACCTCGCGCAACGACTCGGCGACATTGCTCTCGGAGATCTTCCCGAGACCACGCAGGTTCTTGAAAGTTTTCTGAAGTTTTTCGCTGAGTGCGTCAAACATGGGCGCAGACGATAAGTTCGGATTGGGGGTTTGACAAGCGCGTCACAATTTGGCGTAATCCGCGCCCCCTTCAGGGGAGGTAGGATACCGAAGTGGTCAAACGGGGCTGACTGTAAATCAGCTGGCTATGCCTTCGCAGGTTCGAGTCCTGCTCCTACCACCATTTTAAAAAGCCGGTTTTCATTTGGAAACCGGCCTTTTTTTGTTCGCGCTTGGCCAAGCGCCTGGCCAAAAAACACCCGCTTGGCCAAACGACCAAGCGGGTGCGAAGGAGAGTTTGTTCTGATCAGGCCAGTGATTTCACGGCGGCCACGATGGCATCAGAGGTAATTCCGAAGTGTTCCCAGACCTCGTCGTGGCCCTCGGACGGGGCGATGCGCGGATCGACTATGCCGACGTGCTCGCTCTTCGTGCCGCTGTCGCTCGCTGCGGAGAGCACCAATCCGGCAAAGCCGCGAATGCCGGTGCAGCGGGTGCCGATGATGCCGTCCTCGGCCGTCACGACACCGTCGTACTTTTCGAAAATGTCCGCAAGGAAACCGTCCGGCAGCGGCAGTCCGTTCACCACATAAACGTCTGCGGAGCCACCAAGTTGTTCGGCAGCGTCTTGCGCGATGCCGGCAGTGGCTCCCAGCGCGAGGATGGCGGTCTTGGCGCCGTCATGTTTGCGGAGCGGCGTAACGGCCTCCCACTCGCTGTCGGGATTGTAAAGCGCGTTGCCATCTTCATGGGAGAGCACGAGTAGGTTGTCGCGCGGGATGGCGACAATGTGCGCTCCGTAACGGGCGCAGGCATCCTTCACCGCGACGAATGCCCCACGAGCGTCCGCCGGTGCGTAGAAGCGATCGGCATACGGAAGGTAGCCAATGGCCAGCGTGACCCAGTCGAGGCTCCAGCCGGAGAAATGGTCGCGGCCGGTGCAGGCGCCGACATGGCTCATGTGCATGATGACGTTGAGGCCCTCGTTGACGCCGTTGAGATTTCGCTGGTAGCGCCACAACTCGAGGCCTTCGCGGGCAATGCCCTCGAAGAACGCGGAGAAGGTGGAGACCACGTTGACCTGCGGTTTGTACGAACTCATCGCGAGGCCATCGGCCACGAGCAGGGCGGCCTGTTCCTCGATACTCAGTTCGATTTGGTTTTGCGCGGGCACCTGCGCGGCGGCCTTGCCGAGCTTGGTCGACGGGTTGAGGTCGCAGCTCACGATGAAGATGTCGTTTGGATGCGCCTTGGCCAAGGCGGCGTAACCGGCCTCGGACCCGGCGCGGGCGCTGGTCTTTTTACCGGCCTCCGGAAGGGAGATTTCGGCCAATTGCTCGGCGCTAAGTGTGAGGTTGGCCGTGCCGGCAGCGGGGCGGGCGTTGGTGGTCACCTCGACCTTGGCCGCCCCGGAAATCTCGTCAAACGCGGCCTGTTGGGCCTCGTCGCGGGTGAGCATCACATTGCCCAGCACCTCGGCCTCGTCGCGGCCCTTCATGTGGCCGTCGTGGTGGTCGACGCCGCCGGGCAGGTCGTTCACGAGCAGCACACACTCGAGCATCGGCACGATGTCTCGGTAGCTCATCAACGAGCCGGGCACCCAGATTTCCTGATCCATCGAGACGCCGTTCTTGCCGGTGATTGTCTCGACCTCGGCACCGATGCCGAAGCGGTTGGCCAGCCAGTTGAAGTCGACCTTTTCACTGTCGGATGAACTGTAGCCGGTCGGAAAAATCATCGTCGGGCGGCCTTCCATCGCACGGTTGTGGGCATGCTTGTAGGCCTTGTACATTTCGGCGGTATCAAACAGCGCGTTCAGCTCGATGATCTCCACACCCATAGCCTCGACCATCGGGCGGGGATCCTTGTTCATCACGTTTTTGTTTGAGTCGGACAACTGGATTCCGTTGCGCTGCATGACAAACGTCAGCGGCAGGTTGCCGATGTCGGCGGCATTGAAGCCGTTCAGCGACTGTCCGGCGATCCATCCGGCGTCGCCGCAGTGACAGACCACCCACGACTGCGGGTCGCGCGCGCGCATGCCCATCGCCTGGCCGGCGGCGACCGGGATCATCACGCCGAGGCGGCCGCCATTGAGTTGCGTTCCGCCCGGCACCCACGAGACGTGGCCGGGGATGTCGAGCCCACGGCGGAACTTGTGGACCACTGAATCGCGGTCGACATAACCCAGCGCGGCCAGTGACGAGTAGTAGCCGATACTGGCGTGGGCGTTCTCGATCGTGTACTGAACCTTCTCGTAATCCGTTGCGGCAAGGGTGAGCATCAGGCTGGGGATCAGGTCGAGCCCGCCGCCGAGGTGATCGAGTTCGCCGATGGTGGCGAGCGATGCGAGAGAGGAGATGGAAATTCGGGCGGCCTCGATCTCGAGCGCCTGCAGGGTGGCGATCTGTTTATCATCAAGCGCATCGGTGCCGGCGATGTCGATGTTCAGCGGCAGCACTTGCGAAGTGACGCTTGGGCGCATGAACTTCGATTCCGCAATTAGTTGATCGTTTCGATCTTGTTGAGCCTTCCAGGCTCCTTGTGAATAATTACTCATAAATCCTTGGTTTGACGGGGTTTGGCGGGCTGAAAAGGGGGAGAGCCCACCGGGTCAAACGGCGGCAAACTCTAAGGGCTATTCCGAAAAAATAAAGGGAATTTGGCCAAGCGTTAGTTGTAGAGGAGGTATTTGGTGCGTTGTTGACGGAAACGCGCCTCGTCCTTGGCCCATGATTTAACGATCTGCGCGCCGGTGCGGCCGGCGGCGAGGTCGCGCCGGATCAAGTCCGTTCCATTGACCTTGTCGAACATATTGAAGCTGCGGCCGCTCTTGGTGCGGGTGGCAAACAGGTCGCGCTTGGCCACGGATTTTACGGCGTCGACGATGTGGTAGTTGATCGCCATCAACGGCGCGGTTGCACGGTTGGTAAAGCGCACGCGCACGCCGGAGTAGGTGCGGTTCTTTACGCGGCGGCTCTTGAAGCGGATCGGCTCGAAGCGCACGCCGGGCAGTCGTCGGCTGTTGAGGTAGCGGGCCATGCCGTCGGTGTTCATCCAGGTTGAGACGACGCATTCAAATGGCATGCCTTCGCCGATGCCGATGCTGAGTCCGCTCCCGGCGCCGAGTTCGCCGAGCACGCCGGTGGAGACGTAGTGGAGCGGCGAGTCGCCGTGCGGGATGTTGGGCGAGGTTGGCACCCACTTGAGGCCGGTGCCAGTCCATGCCATCGATCGTTTCCAGCCCTTCATCTTGATGATGGAAATTTTGGGACGATGACTGATCCAGCCTTCGCCGCTGATCATGTAGGCCAATTCGCCGGCGGTCATACCGTAGACGTAGGGGATTTTCCACTGACCGACGAGTGACTTGAAGCGGGGGTTGAGAATAAGCCCCTCGACGCGTTTGCCGCCGAGCGGGTTGGGTCGGTCGAGCACGACGAACTCCACGCCGGCTTTGCCGCATTCCTCCATGCAGAGGCCCATCGTGCTGATAAACGTGTATGACCGCGCGCCGGTGTCCTGAATGTCGTACACTAGGCAGTCGATTTTCTTGAGCATGGCCGGGGTCGGCTTGCGGACCGGCCCGGGGCCGTACAGCGAGTAGATCGGCAGCCCGGTGCGGCGGTGGGTGCTGTTGGGGAATTCCTTGCCGGCCGGCACCTGTCCGTCAACCCCATGTTCCGCACCGAACAACGCGACGAGATTGACCTTGGACGACTTGTGCAGAATGTCGATGACGGAGCGGCCGCGGCCGTCGACACCAGAGGGGTTGGTTAGCAGGCCGACGCGCTTGCCGCGAAGGGTCTCGTAGTCGCGCATGGCAAGCACTTCGTTGCCAAGGTAGACGCGGGCGTTAGCCACGTCTTGGCTGAGGATCAGTAGGGTCAGGCCCAGCAGGGCAGTCACGAAGCGCATGGCAGAAATTAGACAGTCAAGCGCTTGGTCTCAAACCCTTTGTGCCTATTCCTCACCGGGCGAATCGGCAACAGCTCGGAGGTAGTCAAAGGCGAACAGGCCGGTACTGTGGTCGTCCTCCCACGTTGGCTGGATGGCATAGCCGCCGATGTACTGGATGGAGCGGATTCGAAACGAGGAGAGTTTGTAAGGTCGATCCGGCCCCTTGTAGAGGTTGCCCATGACGTCCATCTCGCCTTTGCAGCCAGCACACGGGCAGGCCTTGCGGAGCTTGGCCAGGCGGATGAACGACTCCTCGTCGTTGTCCCACTTGATGGCCATTTCCTCGCCGATGATCTGGATGTCTGTGGGTTTCATGGATTGAAAAACAAAAAGGGGAGCCGCCATTTGACAGCTCCCCTTGGGGTAAATCTCAATTACTTGTTCGGCTGCGGTGTCGTGCGCAGGTACGGTTTGATCTTGGTGAAGCCCTTCGGGAACTTGGCCTCGGCATCCTCGTCGGAGAGGGTCGGCACCACGATGCAGTCCTCGCCGTCTTTCCAGTTTACCGGGGTGGCCACGGCGTGGTTGTCGGTCAACTGCAGGGCGTCGATCACACGCAGGATCTCGTCAAAGTTACGGCCGGTGGCGGGCGGGTAGGTGATCGTCAGGCGGATCTTTTTGTTCGGGTCGATGATGAACACGGAGCGCACGGTAAATTTTTCAGCGGCGTTCGGGTGGATCATGTCGTACGCGGTGGCCACGGTGCGTTCGGGGTCCGCGATGATCGGGAAGTTGACTGTGGTGTTTTGCGTTTCGTTGATGTCCTTCACCCAGCCGTGGTGATCCTCGATCGGGTCCACGCTGACCGCGATGGTCTTCACGCCGCGCTTGTCGAATTCTGGCTTGAGCTTGGCCGTGTAGCCCAGCTCGGTGGTGCAGACCGGGGTGTAGTCCGCCGGGTGGGAAAAGAGAACCGCCCAGCTGTCGCCGATCCACTCGTGAAAGTCGATGTTGCCTTCTGTTGTCTCCGCCTGGAAATTTGGAGCCTCGTCGCCTAGTCGTAGTGCCATTTTTCTAAAAAGTTAGCAGGTTGAGCGGGGAGCCGTCAGCTTGGCCAAGGGCAGTTCCCACTGTCAAAGGGGCAGGTCTTGGTAACGAACCTGCGTTCCCGTGTCAATACGGATTCAGCCTATCCACCGCGCTTGGCCAGGCGCTTGGCCAAGTGAGTGACTAAAAACGAAAGGTGGTCTGGGCTTTAATGGAGAGTTCGCTGTTGCGCACGTAGAGATCGCGGAGCGAGCTGCCATCGTCCTCATCGCCGTAGTTTTGGCGAAATACAACATAGGCCTTTTTGCCGGGCTGAAACTCCCAGAAAAACCGGGTACTGTAGCCAACGGAATCGGAGATGTTGTCGTGCTGGACGAGGTGCGACCAGCCCATGTCCGGGGTGAAGTTGAATCGGAGATTAAGGGATGAAACCTGGGCGTCGAATTCCGTGTCGGGCAACTCGAACCCGCTATGCGAGTAGCGCACGCTGGTGTTGAGCCACTTGAACGGGTCGTAACCGACACGGGCGTAAATCGTGTCCTTCTCACCATGATACCAGTCTCCGAAAACGTAGCCGAACCCACCGTTGAACAGGCCCGCATCCGGCAGGTCGATGTCGAAGTTGTAGTCGGTCCACCAGTATTCACCGGCCGGTACCTTGCCGCCACCGGAGACGGTGAAGTCACGATCCGGTCGATCAAACTCTCGCTCTATCTCAAACGAAAAATCGAAGCCGGATTCGAAGTCGAGGTAGGGGATGTAGAGCGAATGTTTTTGAGACTCCATCTGGTTATCCATCGTGGTGTACAATGAATTGTAGTAGCTGATGTGGTACTTGCGGAGCCATGAGATCGTTTCAGTGCGTGGCCGGACGGAGATGCCTGAGCTGTATTTGCGAATGTTGGTTCGTCGCGTATAACCCAGTTTTGGCTTAAACTCGTCGTCGATCTGATAGTAGGACAATCGCGCGTCGATAAACTCGTTGGGGTAACTCAGGCCGGTGCCGTGGGCGTAGCTCCAGTCGGTTGTGTCGTCGTAATTCGCCATGGAGTAGACGCTCGCCCGGAGGGTCTTGTCGGTCAGGAATTTTGTGGTGCGGTAGTTAAAGTCCGTGCCAATCATGTAGGCGTCCATGTTGGAATTGGGGTCGCCCAACGTGCTGATCATACCGACCGATGATTGCTCGAGTACGTTTCGGGAGATGCGAGTGACGAAGGCGTTCTGGCTCCCGAGATCGTCTTGGTCGTCGAGCATCGCGCCGATCATGCCGATGTTGTAATCGCCCACTCGTCCTGTGATTTTCGTCGCAAGGTTGATCGGCACCGGCATGCCCTGCTTGGTCAGGCCGATCGTTCGGCTAAAGAACGGCGTGCTTGGCATGCCCGACGACGATGATCGGGATTGCAGTGGGCCAAAACTGAAGATGCCGGAGTCTCTGAGAAAGAAGTCGCGCTTTTCCGGATACATCAGGGAAAATCGGGTGAAGTTCAACTGTCGGGTATCGACTTCAGTTTCCGCGAAATCGGTGTTCACAGAGAGCGTTGCATTCATGTTGGGGGAGAGCCGGTAGGATATGTCGCCGCCGAATTCACCGAGTGTGTTTACGTCCCCACTCAGGTTGTCGTGTTGATACTTGCCGACGGCATAGGGTGTGACTTCCCACTTGCTGACTTTACCGAGACCTTTCAGGCCGCGAATCTCGCCGGCGTTCGCCATCGCGGAGGTGCTCAAATGCCTTCCTTCGCTGTGCCACTTACCCTCCTCATTTTTTCGCCGGATCGTTCTCTCCACATTGAAACCCCACGTGGTGTTGTTCGGGGCAAAAGCAATCGAGTCGAACGGCAGTTTGAATTCGCAAAACCAGCCTTTGTTGGTGACCTTGCCTCGGCAGTCCCAAATTGTGTCCCAACTACTCCCTGCATAGGCGTTGTTATTAATGATGGCGTCAAAACGGGATCCGTTCGCATTGACGGCGAACATGTAACCATTGCGTCGATCCAGAAACGGATCGATTGAGATTATGAGAAAATCATCCGCGTCTGGCCAATCATCGCGGCTCATGGTGCGAGCCAGAATTTTGTTTGGCTCAGAGTCAAAACACCAGAAGCCGAGATAAAGCGCCTTGTCATCGTAAAGCACACGAAACTCGGTGCGTTCGGTCATTGGGACGCCGTGGACGGGATCGTCCTGAACGAATGGGCTGCTCTTCGGTGCCAAATTCCACACTTCGTCGTCCATGATTCCGTCGATCACGGGAGGTGTGTCCACCTTGACGGCCATGATGGTGGCACGAGGCTTGGTCTCTGTATTTGCCGGAGCAGGGTCAGCGGCAAGGGTACGGCCGGTGAAGCTGAGGAGAGCAGCTCCGATTAGTAGAAATCTTGTCATTCAGGATTGGCTGCCCATGCGGAGGAATCCGAATCGGGTATAATTCGCTGCAAGGGACGCGCGAGAGTGCCTACGGATCCAGCAAAAACAAGAAGAACCTGTTCGCTGTGAGGATTGAACGATTTGGCCAAGCGCTTGGCCAAGCGGCGAGACTACATGAAGCGCTTGGCAACGGGGATTCTGCGGCCCACGCCAAAGGCCTTGCTGGTGACCTTGATGCCGGGGGCTGCCTGTCGGCGCTTGTATTCGTTGATGTTGATCAACCGGATGATGCGCTGGACGGTATCGGCGTCGTGGCCGGAGGCGATAATGGACTCCGCATCCTGTCCGTCGACAACGTACGCCTCAAGGATGGCATCGAGCACGTTGTATTCCGGTAGGGAATCCTGATCGACCTGATCGGGTCGCAACTCCGCTGACGGCGGCTTGGTGATGGTCGAGTCCGGGATGATTTCCCGGTCGCGGTTGATCCACTTGGCCAGGCTGTAAACGCGCAATTTGGGCAGGTCGCTGATCACAGCTAGTCCGCCGCACATATCGCCATACAACGTGCAGTAGCCGACCGCCAGCTCGCTTTTGTTGCCGGTGGTCAGCAGCAGCGAACCGAACTTGTTGGACATCGACATGAGGATGTTGCCGCGAATCCGCGCCTGCATGTTTTCCTCCGCGGTATCCTCGTCGCAGCCGGCGAAGATGTCGGTCAACTGTGTTTTAAGTTGCTCGAACACCGGTTCGATCGGCACTACGTCGTACTGGATTCCCAACGCCTTGGCCAAAGCCTCGGCGTCGTCGAGGCTGCCCTGCGATGAGTACTGCGATGGCATGGCCATACCACGGACGTTTTCCGCGCCCAGCGCCTCGACCGCGATGGCTGCAGTGACGGCGGAGTCGATGCCGCCGCTCAGGCCGATCACCGCCGACTTGAAGCCGCACTTGTGCAGGTAGTCACGCACGCCAAGCGAGAGCGCATGATAAATTTTTTCATCATCCGGCTCGGTGTTGCTGAGCTTAGGCTCGATTGTGTCGGTGTCCACGACCATTAGGTCCTCGTCGAACATCGCGGCGTTTGCCCCCAGCTCGCCGTGGCCGTTGTAGTATTGTCTGCCGCCATCGAAAACCAATTCGTCGTTGCCGCCCACGAGGTTGCAGTACACGACCGGCATGCTGTGCTTGGTCGACAACTGCGACAAAAGAATGTGACGGCTGTGTTCCTTGCCAAGCGACCAGGGGGAGGCGGACAGGTTTAGGAAAAGTTCCGCACCGGCTGCGGCCAATTCATCCGCTGGACGCCGGTCGTATCGGCGGTCATGGATGAACACGTCGTCGTTCCAAATGTCCTCGCAGATGGTGATGCCGATTTTTTTGCCGTGAATCTCCACCGGCTCGATGCTTTCGGCCGGCTCAAAGTAGCGGTCCTCGTCGAACACATCGTACGTGGGCATCAGTGACTTGTGGCGGACGGCAACCACGTTGCCGTCTTCGATGACTGCGGCGGAGTTGCGGGCGGGACGTCCGGAGCCAGAGTCGTTTCGTGAGGCAAACCCGACCACGGCCACAGAGTTGCCGCCGCGCTGGGTCAAGCGCTTTAGTGCAGTCTGGTTGGCCTCCAAAAACGCCGGCTTGAACAGCAGGTCGCGCGGCGGATAACCGCACAGCGCCAGCTCGGGAAACACCACCAACCCCGCGCCTGCCTCGTCGGCACGCTGCCATGCCTCGACGATCTTTTCCGAGTTCCCCTTGAAATCGCCGACGGTGGTATTGATCTGTGCGATGGCAATCTTCATCTGCCGCCTGGCCAAGATATCGGCGAACGTGCCGTGGCGAAAGTCCGAATCGTCCGCCCGGCCAAGCGCTTGGTTTGCACCTTGACCACTTGGCCAATTTCTTTAATCTCTCGGCACGTGCAAAGGGGAAACGGTGACAAAAAAGCCATGATGCTCGGAGTTGGTCTCGACTCCGATGGCCACAAGCGTGTTACGCAGGGGGAAAACTTTGTGCTGGCCGGCGGCACCAAGGACACGCACGAGGAGATGACCGAGAAGGTTGTGAAGATCAACGAGAAACTCAACGAACGCGGCAAGTGCCTCAATACCGTCGAGCAGGAGGAGTTTCGGGACATCGCACAATCGGTCGGGCTGAAGGAACAGCCGCCGCCCTCAAACAACTAACAGTTCAATTTGTATGGCGACCGTTGGATCGCCTTTTTTGTCTTTGGTTTTCGTGAGGCCGGAGCGATGCTCCCCGGCCTGTCAAATCACTCGAGTATGGACGTAAAACCGGAAACCATTGAGTTATTTCAGCGCGATGGCTTCGTGGCAGTTTCGGCGTTTTATGATTCGGGGGAGCTAGCATCGATCGAGGCTGAGTTGGATCGATTCAAGCGGGAATGCATTCCTGAACTTGAGTCGACGGAAGTTTATTATGAGGAAATAGGCGACGCATCGTCGTTGAAGCAAATCCAGCGCATGCAGCAGCACGACGACTGCTTAGATGTGTTGATGGATGACAACCCGCGGCGTCTGGCGGCACAGTTGCTCGGCGAGGAGGTTGTCACGAAAAATCTCCAGTGCTTCAACAAGCCGCCGCAGGTGGGGCAGGCTACGCCGCCGCATCAGGACGGCTACTACTTCATGCTCGAGCCGTGCCGCGCGTTGACCATGTGGCTGGCGCTGGACGAGGTCGACGAGGAAAACGGCTGCGTCCGTTATGTGCGCGGCTCGCATCGGGAAGGGCTGCGACCGCACAACCGAACGCAGACGCTCGGGTTCTCACAGAGTATCTCGGATTTTGGGAACGAGCAGGACGAGGCCAACGAAGTCATTTGCCGTGCGCAGCCCGGAGATCTTCTCGCGCATCAGGCGATGACCATTCATCGGGCAGGGGCAAATAACAGCCCGACCCGAAGCCGCCGTGCGCTTGGGTTTATTTTCTACGGCGTGAGCGCGAGAGAGGACGCAGCATCGCATAAAGCTTATCAACAGAAACTCGATTCCGAGTTGGCTGCGTCTGGCAAAATTTAACCGATGAAAAACTGGATCCTCATTTTCACGAGCCTCTGTTTGTTCGGGCAAATCGCCCTAGCGGAGGAAAAACGGCAACCAAAGGGCTACACGATCCCGACGATCGACCTGTCAAAGCAAACCAAGCGCCAGGTCGTCATTGACCGTGAGAAGGGCCAGTACCTCGGCCACCCAACCACGGTGTTGCTGGAGGACAACAAGACGATGCTGATCGTCTATCCCAAGGGCCACGGTCGGGGTGGCATCGTTTACAAGCGCAGCCCGGACGGCGGGGTGACCTGGAGCAAGCGCCTGCCCACGCCGAAGAGCTGGGAAACCAGCAGGGAGGTGCCGACGATTCACCGGGTGATCGATGCGAACGGAACGAAACGCCTCATCATGTGGTCCGGCCTCTACCCGGCGCGACTGGCGGTAAGCGAGAACGACGGCCAAAGCTGGAGTGAATTGAAAAAGGCCGGCGACTGGGGAGGCATCGTTGTCATGGGATGCCTCGAGCCGGTGAAGACCGGCAAGGGCCACTACATGGCCATGTTCCACGACGACGGCCGTTTTTTTACAAGCAAAGCAAAACAGGAAAAACCGGTTGTGTTTACCCTGTTCAAAACATTCTCCAGAGACGGCGGCCTGACGTGGGCGCAACCGGAGGCAATCCTTGCGCGCAGCGACGTGCACCTGTGCGAGCCGGGCATCATCCGGTCCCCGGATGGCCGGCAGCTTTGTGTGTTGCTCCGTGAAAATTCCCGCCGCCGAAACTCGTACGTCATTTTTTCAAATGACGAAGGCAAAACGTGGACCAAGCCAAGGGAGCTGCCGGCTTCTTTGACCGGCGACCGCCACACCGGCCGCTACACGAAGGACGGTCGGCTGTTCATCTCCTTTCGCGATCGCACCCACGATACACCGACCTTTGGCGACTGGGTCGCGTGGGTGGGCACCTACGAGGATATCGCCAAGGGGAGAGAGGGCCAATATCGAGTGCGGTTGATGGACAACACGAAGGGTGCCGACTGCGCCTATCCTCCGGTGGAGATTCTGCCGGACGACACGCTGGTCACCACCACCTACGGGCACTGGACTAAGGGCGAGGCCCCCTACATCGTCAGCGTGCGACTGAAACTCAGCGAGTTGGACGCCTTGGCCAAGCGGAAGGAGTTTTTGAAATAGTGCGCCTTAACCACCACCGGGGATTTGTTTGCCTGCTGCTGTTCGTTGCGCTTGGCCAAGCGCTTGGCCAGGCGGCAGATCGGCCGAACATTCTGCTCATCGTGTCCGAAGACAACGGGCCGGAGCTGGGTTGCTACGGCGATCCTTACGTGCAGACTCCGGTGCTGGATCGGTTTGCCAAAAAGGGCGTTCGGTTCGAGCGGGCGTACGTGCCGCAGGCCGGTTGCAGCCAGTCCCGGGCGGCGTTGCTAACCGGGCTTTACCCGCACCAAAACGGCCAAATTGGTCTAGCCACATGGAAATTTCGGCTCTACAGGGAGAACACCCCGAACCTGATCCGGAGCCTGAAACAGGCAGGCTACCGAACCGGGATCATCGGCAAGCTGCACATCAATCCGGCATCCGCTTTTCCGTTCGACTACAAACAGATCCCCAGCTCGAATTTCTCCCGCAAAAAACTGGGCGATTATGCCAAGCGCGCTGCTGAATTCATGGGGCAGGATGACGAGCCGTTTTTTCTGAGCGTAAATTATCCTGATCCACATCGGCCGTTCCTCCGGCAGGTGAAGGGTCTGCCGAAAAAGCCGTTAAACGCAAAGGATGTTAAACCGTTGCCGTATTTTGGGATCGATACACCGGAGTTACGGCAGCAGACGGCGGACTACTATAACTGCATGAGCCGACTGGATTCGTTGATCGGCGACTTGCTGAAGGCGCTCGATCGCTCCGGCAAACGCAAGGACACGCTGATCATTTACATGGGCGATCACGGCGCGGATCTGCTCCGCGGCAAACGCACTTCGTACGAGGGCGGTGTTCGGGTTCCGCTCATCATGCAATGGAACGGTCGCGCCGGGTTTGCTGATTCAGTACGAAACGAACTGGTTACCACGCTGGATTTGATGCCGACGATCCTGAATGCCGCCGACGCACCGCTCCCAAGCGGTCTGGCTGGCAAGTCACTGATTCCGTTGCTGGGGGGGGAAACGAAGGAGTGGCGGAAGTATTTGTTCACTGAGTTTCACCTGCACTCGGCGCATAATTTTTATCCCCAGCGCACCATTCGAGGGGAGCGGTTCAAGCTCATTCAAAATCTCCAGCCGGACACGGTGAATCCCGGGTACGGTTTCACCATGAACCGGTTCTTTGCCGGTTTGCAGGATGTGGTGGAAAAAAGCGAAACGATCGCGCCCGCCTACAGCCTGATGCGCCGCCCTCCGGAATTTGAATTGTACGATTTGAAGAACGACCCGTACGAGTTTCGAAATCTTGCCGGCGATGAGTCGTTCCGCGATCGGTTCGTGTTGCTGAAGAATCAACTGGCCGAGTGGCGGAAGGCGACGAACGACCCGTTTTTGAATCCCAAAAATATCACCCGTCTTCAGGCCGAGATCACCGCCAGCGTCCGAAACGGCAAGCCGGACAAAAAACACCTCAATCTCAATTACTGGAACTACTTTTTCGAATGACGTGATGACGAGGTTTCCGGTTTTATCGATACTGGTGTTTTGGATTGCAGCGTTGGCCGGTGCGCTTGGCCAAGCGAAGCCAAACGTGCTGATGATTGCTATCGACGACCTCCGTCCGGCGCTGGGCTGTTTCGGCGACGAAACGGCGGTCACCCCGAATATCGATCGCTTGGCCAAGCGGGGAATGGTTTTTAATCAGGCGCACTGTCAGCAGGCGGTCTGCTGTCCATCGCGTCACTCGATGCTGACCGGCCTGCGCCCGGACACGATTCAAGTCTGGGACCTCGGAACCCACTTCAGGCAGGGCAAGCCAAACGCCGTCACCCTGCCGCAGCATTTTAAAAATAACGGTTACCACACGCGCAGCATCGGCAAAATTCTTCACGGCGGCGGCAAGCCGTCGAAGGATCCCGAGTCCTGGTCGGTGGCTTCGCTGCACGACAATGTTCGTGATCCAAAAGTCCGGTATGCGCTGCCG